>JAYTWB010000074.1:0-11022 GCA_043743655.1 Cyanobacteriota bacterium
GGGGGCTGGGGGGTGAGGGCGATCTTTAATAGATAGAAAAAGACGATAAGGTAATGTTCTTTCATGAGATTCTTTATATACAATTCTTTGTTCTTTTATAAATTTACTTTGAGAAATTTAACTTACGATATTTATGCCTAATTTTGCAAATTCCTTAGAGTCAGATTTTTGGAGCGAATATAACATTCGCTTAGAGCCGTGGAATATTAGTTATGACGCTCCTGTGAGTATTAATCCTGAAGAGATTCCCACCAGTGACAAGGTGAATACAGAAGTGGAATTTGCTAATGGTGAATGGCAGCCGATTCGTTCGGCGATCGCACCTGAGCTTCCCAATCAAATCTTGTTTATTGATGGAAGATTACGTCTTGATGCTAAGTTTCTTGGGCGGCGTGATGATGAAATCTTGTATGGAGCTTTTGCCACGATCGCAGTTGGAGCTGTTTTAGTTGATAGGACAATTAGTCGTGCTAAATGTGTGGCTACCGAAGTAAGAAGAATTATTGCCCTCGGTGGCAATTTAGCGGCTCCTGTGACCGTTGTTCCTTGTCCGATGAGCGGTCGGGGCGATCTAAAATATGACTATTGTTTGACGAGTAGTAATAATGAGCCAGATACGCCTTCGCAACTTGTGCAAGGGGCGATGCTCGATGAGGAGTTGCGAGTTGCTAACCAGATATCTTTAGACAAAGAGTTAATCCAAGAAAATACCCTGATCGTGCGCGATGGACCTCTGCTCTATCGAGTTTATCAAACCCCTTACGACACGATTGGCTATGTAAAAACTATGGGTAAGGCTTATCTTCAAGGTGAAAATGCTCAAGTCATGCGATCGCTAAAAGTGGGAGAACGCACCCCGATTTTTCGGATATCTAGTACTAATGGATCAAATCTGAGTTGGTACTTGCGATCGGGTAGTAGCGACTTAAACTACAAGCGTTTGGGCTATCACGACTTGCATGGTATTATTCGCATCGATCTTGATGCAATTGTCCCACTTGAGCGGGCGAAGGCGATCGCTGATCAAAGCACATACTTAATTCCTCACTATGCATCACATCCGACCCGCGATCCGCGTGCGCCGCAAAATCTAACACCTGTTGGAGCCTTAGAAAAAGAGCTAGGACGAAGAATGGGAAACCGAGAATTGATTTCACGCCGTTTACGCAGTTTTTTAGCAGAATCAAGCAATATTATCTAAAATTATCTAAAAATTTAAATAAGTCGCCGCGCGGCGCTCTGAGTATTATTAAGCCGATGCGGTTTATTATAAGAAAATATCTGAAAACCCTCCTTTGAAATGCTCCAAAAATCAAAAAAGTATCCAAAAAATTATAAATCTCTCAACTTATTAGTTGTCACTGTTTTTAGCGTGCTGCTTGATATATCAGGGATAGCACCCCTATCTCAAAATCATCAAGTTAAGGCTCAAGGGGGGATTCAGGTTCGTGCTGATCAATATTTAAAAATTGAAAAAATAACAGGAAATGTCAGATATAAAAACTTATATAACTATGCTAATCGTCCTGCTAGAGTCGGCGATCGCCTGCAATCTGTGAGCGATGAGATATCGACAGGAGAGAATAGCACGGCGGTTTTGAGCGTAGATACATCGGTCGGTTCGATCTATGTATCTGAAAATACAACTATTAAAATTCAATCTTTTCGGGTTGCCGCCGACAATGGGCGGATCACAAATTTGGTTTTGCCGCGTGGTAAAGCAAGATTGCAGATTCGTAAATTTACTAATCGTGGCTCTCAACTTAATATCCAAACTCCTGCGGGGATAAGCGGTGTCCGCGGTACTAAGTATATTGTGACGACTTATCTTAATGGCAATATGGCGATCACCACTCTTGAGGGTAAAGTGGCAAGCAGCGCTCAAAACCGTACTGAACTGGTTGGTGCAGGGCTACAGAGTATCACGATTGTGGGAGAGCCACCTTCTGCATCTGTACCGATTAGTGACAACGCAAGTCTGAGATACTCAATTGATAGACAAGTATCAGGTGCTGGACGTTCTATTTTGCTAGTAGGTTACACTAATTTATTTAATACTGTTAAGGTAGATGGAATAGAACAGTCTTTAGATCGCAATGGTAAATTTTCTGTCCAACTGCGAGTAATACCCTCAAGTCTAAAAGTGAATGTAAAGGTGGAAACCCCCCAGGGAAAAGTACAAGCCTATGAGATTCCCATCCTCTAAGTTTATTTTTCGGCTATTTCTGGGATTTTTGGCGGATTTTCGTACTGAAAGAAGGCGATCGCGCCTAGCTTGCCTAATTTGGCGATCGCTTCCGACACTTGTCGCCACGATTGCGATTCTTCCGATTGCTTACTTTGGTTTTTTGCAACCAATCGAATTTTGGGCTTATAACAACTTTACAAACTGGCGTGGCGATCGCGATTGGGATTCTCGGGTGGTAATTGTTGCCATCGATGATGTGAGTATCAATAAAATTGGCAGATTTCCATGGACTCGCGATCGCTACATACCGCTTTTACAAAAACTAAGCCAAGCGGAAGCGGGGGTAATTGGTTTTGATATTTTATGGTCAGAGGCAACTCCTGCTGATGATCCACTGGCGATATCGATTCAGGAATATCAACGGATCGTGCTAGCAATGGCTTGGGATCGATCTGGACAAGCACTTTTGCCGACTCCAACGATTAATAATGCTAGTGTAGCGATCGGGCATGTTCTCAAACGCGAAGATATCGATGGTATTGTCCATCAAATTGATTTACAAATTGAAGATATCCCCTCCTTGAGCGTAGCGCTTTTCCAAACCTATGAGTTGACGACTGCACCGATCGCCCCATTACCCGATTTAAAACAACCTTTGTTAATTAACTGGACAAAGAGAATAAAAGATATACCGCATTTCTCTTTTATTGATGTTGTTGACGGCAAAATTTCTGGATCAGCTTTTCGCAATAAAATTGTATTGGTTGGTGTGACTGCCTCAGGAATTGATAACTTAGTCACTCCATTTGATCGAAATCCTCCAGCGAGTGGAGTTCATCTGCAAGCAATGGCTTTACAAAATCTATTACAGAAAAGTTCTCTTATGATCGCAAAAAGTCAAGATATTTGGAGTTTTGCTTTGTTGGGTAGTTTGTTTATTGGCTTGATTTTGCCAAGACGAAATTTGTGGGTTGGTAGCATTAGTGCCTTTGTGCTATCAGGATTATGGCTGGCGATCGCTTTTGTGGCTTTTAATATTAATTATTGGATCGCGATCGCTGTGCCTATTTTGATGTTTTTATTAACAGGCTTTGCGATCGCTGTGCAGGAGCGTTTTCAAATGCAGCGATCTTTACATATTGCCGATGCTCAGATCGAGTATGAATCCACTCATGACCGTTTGACGGGATTATGTAACCGCACGCTAATTGAAAGTCGATTGCAAAATCTACTTAATCAACCAGATATATCTACTCCCAATCTCCTAGCCGTTTTATGGATTAACCTAGACCGATTTAAGACTATTAATGACACCTTTGGTTATCCAATTGGCAATCTCCTATTAGTTGAAGTCTCACAAAGTTTAAGAAATTTCCTTCCAAGTTCTATGTCAGCATCAAGTTCTGGATCAATAGCCCGTTTTGGTGGTGCGGAGTTTGTTTTGTTGCTAGAAAGTTTAGCAAATCAACAGACCGCAATCGATATAGCTAATTGCATTCAAAAAAGTCTGCAAGAACCATTTTTGATTGAAGGAAATAATATTGCGATCGCTGTCAATATTGGGATTAAATTCCATCAAATCGATGACATCTATGATCTTGATTCTCTCGATATAGTCTCTCCTGAAACTATCTTGAGAGATGCCGACACAGCTATGTTTTATGCTCGAAAGCTAGGTAATTCAGACATCAAAATATTTGACGTTTCCATGCGAGAGCGAGTCCTCCAGAGATTACAACTAGAAAAAGATTTGCGGAAAGCAGTCAGCCTCACTCAAGACCATAACAACCAAGACAATCAAGAATTTTTGATTTACTATCAACCAATTCTCTCTCTTCACGATATGCAAATTGTCGGATTGGAAGCCCTAATTCGCTGGCAACATCCAGAGCGCGGTTTAGTATCACCAACGGCTTTTATCCCGCTTGCCGAAGAAACAGGACTGATTATCCCGATCGGTGATTGGATTATGCGAGAGGCTTGCCTCCAGATTAAGTCTTGGCATCAACGCTTTGATAAAGCCAAAAATATTACAGTTAGTGTCAACCTGTCTCCTAAACAGCTAGTCCAAGACAACGTACTTGAGAAGTGTCTCAACGTTTTGGCTCAAGCAAATCTAGACCCCAAATATCTCAAAATAGAACTAACTGAAAGTTCGATTATGGAAAATCCGAATTCAGCGGCTGTGATCCTTACTAAAATGCGACAAGCTGGTATTCAAATCTATATTGACGACTTCGGCACAGGTTACTCTTCTCTTGCATACTTACATAAATTCCCATTTGATGGTTTGAAGATCGATCGCTCTTTTGTAAACAATATTAATTCCGAGACAAACGGTGCAGAAATTCTCCAAGCGATTGTGTCTCTAGCCCAAAGTGTTAACGCTCATATTGTGGCGGAAGGTATTGAGAACGTAGACCAGTTAAGTTATTTACAAAATTTGCTTAGTGAAAAAGGCGATGGACAAGGATTTTTCTTGTTTCGACCTCTCGATGTGAAAGCGATCGAAGCGATTTTCCAGACCACCTAAATCATAATTAGCTTAATTAAAAATTAGAAGCATGGGTCGCAAGCGACTGATGCTTCTAATTTTTACAGCAAAGTTCGATTAAACCCGCCACAAGAAGGGTCGCAGGGCAAAGCCCCACAATGGGTTTTATATTTTTATTTGTGGCGGATTTGAAAGCAAATTGCTGTAATTAAGCCAAAAAGCCAACTTTAGGAAAATCTTGCCCTAAAGCTATCTTGGGATCAACTTTCTCCCACTTGCTTAAAATCTCAGCGTAAATACTCCGAAAATCAACGACAACAGGTAAATTATTATTTACTAAGCTATCTAAATGCGGATTACCACCATAAAAGCCGCTTTTAACATCACCCAAAAGGATCACTGGAGCCGCAGTTCCGTGATCAGTACCACCGTTGCCATTTTGAGCAGGTCTGCGCCCAAATTCACTCTGCACCATAACTAATACATTTTTATCCATTCCTCTTGCTTTAATATCGCGATTGAGTGCAGCTAGCCCCGACCCCAACTGTTCCAAAAGCCTCTTTTGAGTCTGTTCTTGGCGAGTGTGCGTATCCCATCCACCGATCGCCATGTAGAGAATCTTCGGACTAGATTCTAATAGTCTTCCCATTAGGGCAAACTGACGACCAATAGGAGTTGGTGCATAGCCATTATTTGCTATGCGTTGTTTTAAATCTTTGCTAAGTTCCTTGATTGCCTCTTCACTCTCCAGCACAGTGCGGCGTACTGATTCGGCGATCGCATTCGACTGCGGGATTTGATATTGAGCCTGAATTGCTTGACCTAGCGCCCCTTTACTCTTCACGCCTAGTCCCAATGAGAGTTGCAAGAAGCGATCGCCTTTGTCTCCAGTTAGGGCAAGAGGATATTCTTCTCCTAAAAATATTGCTTCTGAAGTCTTCGCATTTACTGATTCCAAATATCTCGCAATCCAACCTGTATCTGTTGAGCCTTGAGGTCTTCCGCTTTGCCAAATATCCTTTGAACGAAAGTGAGAGAGATTGGGATTGGGATAACTCACATTTTGAATTACGGCTAGGCGATCGCTTTCTAAGATCGATTTTAAATCTTTCAGAGCAGGATGAAGCGCGATAGTCGAGCTTACAGGAATTCCATCTTTAATTCCTAATGTGGGTCGCAGTCGCAGATAGTTGGGGTCTCGGTAAGGAATAAAGGTGTTTAGACCATCATTGCCGCCCGCTAGCTCGATCACAATTAGAGTCTTCTGGTTTTTATTAAAACTAAACGCAGGATTGGCGATCGCTAACAGAGCCGATCCAGATAGAGTGAGCAGAAAGTCTCGTCTTTTCATAGATTTATGATGGTTAAGTTTGTGGTTTTTAAGTTAATTGAGCTAGGCTACTCCCTTCCTAGTAAAAGATTAGACGTTGCGGCGCTTCGCGCCGCAATGCTAACTCTTGGTTTTGTATGTCATTTCTATGGTGGGAAGGGAGTAATTGAGCTAGGCTAATTGAGTTAGCTTAATTGATAAGAAGGAGAAGATAAAATTAGAGCAGTGGATTCGCGAATAGATAAGCCTTGAAAAGCATTTAGCAAAGATGGCTCAGCTTTTCCATCTAGCAATAAATTTACTAATTCTTTTGTGGTGAGATTTTTGGGATCATAAGTAAATCCACCATCATCGCCATAGTCTTCCGTCATTTGCTGTGCCAGATTTAGCCTTGTTAATAACGATGGAGCCGTGAGCCAGCCACTATCATCTGACCAGCCTTTAACGCTGGGAGCATTGTAAAAAACTTGTCCCATTGATCGCAATCCGCCCATGACTTTCACATTATCGGCTTTGATTTCTAACTGTCGCAAGGTTCCAATCATAAAATAGATGGGAGTTTTTAGTCGGCTATGATAGGCTCTGTCGCTATAAAATTCGGAGCTACTAAATATAGACTCGACCATTGCTTTGATGCTGCGATCGCTATTTTTATAAACCATCGCCAAGCGATCAATTATTTCAGGTTCAGGATTGGCATAAACAAAGGTATTCCACAGCTTGGTAGCCAGAAATCTGGCGGTACTGGGATGATTAGCCAAAATATCCACGACATCTTCAGTTTTGAAGTTACCCTGTTTACCTAAATAGGTCTTGAGTCCTGCATCATGACGACGCGGCACAAATATTGACTCGGCTGTTCCCATTTCGCGATCGGGTTTAATGATCCATCCTGTCAGCGCTCTTGCTCCTTCTTGGATATCTTTTTCACTATACTTTCCGCGCCCGATCGTGAATAGTTCCATTACCTCACGGCTATAATTCTCATTGATTTTACCTGTGCGGTTTTGACCATTATCTAGATAAGACAACATGGCAGGACTGGTGGTTACATTCCATAATAAATCTCGAAAGTCGCCCAGAGCATATTTGCGTAGTCGCGTCTCATAGTCAGTTAATAATTGAGGATAGGCAATTTTTTTTAGCGATACCACAAAGTGATCTCGCCAAAAATTAACCATTTTTTCATGTAATGGATTGGGAGCGGCGATCGCTTGATTAACTAACCAATCACTAAACTTTAATACTTGATTACGGCGCTCTATACCTTTCGCGGCACTTCCCAAGCTGGGTACATTGATGACTGGCTGTTCTCGTAGCCATTTATTGAGGAGGTCAGTATTGCTCGCAGCACTGTTTAGCTCTGCTAAAGTACTGCCAAAACTAGCTCTTCGCATGAAATGTGCTTTTTGTACTAAAGTATCCATGGGCTTTTTTTACTGGTTGCTAATCATTTTGCTAGTCGCTGATCATATAGACCGTTAGCGATCGCGATCGGTTCATTTTTGGGCATTAAACAAAAAACTTATATAGATATCGGTAAAGTTGAGCTGCTATCACCATCCCAAACTTTTATAGATTTTTTGATAAAAGTTGGCTCCAACGCATTGTTATACGGCTATTTACAAAGATTATAGGTGGTCTTCATCCAGTTCTTGTATGGCAAGTTCTTCCATCAACGGCTTAAGATCGAGATACATTGTACGATATGGATTGATGGGTGGAAGAGATTCGGTTGGATCGGCAAACTCAAACCCTAACTTTTCATAAAAGCCAGATGCATCATAGGCTGGCTCAACATCGAAATCGTAAAGTGCATCTACAGTGATGAATCTGACTCCGACTACAGGAACTACTTCGATGATCACATAATCGATCGCCCACTCCATCAACCTTACTCCAAGCCCTTTTGTGCGGCGATCAACCGCAAGTAGTCCAATCTTGACGGATGGAAAAGCACGGTATTTTACACCTTCTTGAATTAGTAACGCATCCTCAACTTCTAACTTATCTGCTAGAAGTGTAATGTAGCCAGCCAGAGCATCTTCAACTCTGACAAGCCAACATTGGCAAAGATAGGCATCGGCTTCTCGTTGAATCCGCCCTTGTTTCCAATAGGTGACAAATTCTCCTCTGATACAGCGAAACCCCTGACCGAGTTGCCGAAGTTCAGGGGTTAGAGACTCAATATTGATTTGGGAGAAATCAACTCCATCAAATTTACCAGAACTAGCCATTTTTCTTTGCTTTACAACGACGTGCAGCAATCCGCTTTGCAAGAGCAAGTACGCGATCATTAATAATTGAACCGCCAGCATCGATTGCTTCTAATAATCTTTTAGCGGCAATACCTGAAACAGGTTTAGATTGGGTATGGAGAGGATATTTCATGTCTGGGCGAGCAATATCAACACACCCATCATAGCAATTAAATGGCTAAAAGTTTTGATTGGACATGGCTCTGGAAAGCGGAAAGTTCACCTAATGACTGTAGTTTCTTTATTGCTACTTTTAAACTTGGATTGTTTGTAGATATCATTTATGTCGCCACTTTAATTCTTAGGAATATATCATAGACATTATATAAATAATGACAGCAGAAAAATGACAGCACAGAGAGATGACTGGTTCCCAACTCCAATTTGGCACTTTGATATTCCCAATCATGAGCTGCTAAACAATGAATTACTAAAAGCAATTTATGCTGAAAGACAAAGAGATACTCAAGGTGTTAGCTGGTCAAATGCATTGGGTTGGCATAGCAAAAACGATCTACATTTATATCCAGATTTATATCCAGAATTTCAGGCGATCGCTAAAATCGCCATAACTAATGCATTAGAGTCTGGACAAGAAATTGGCTTCGACTTAACCCGATTTACGATGATCATGACCAATTGTTGGGCAGTGATCAATCCCAAATTTGCTTCTAATTTTGTCCATAATCACCCCAACTCTGTGCTGAGTGGAGTCTATTATCTAAAAGCGGCTGAAAACAGTGGTGGCATTTTCTTCCGAGACCCTCGTGATGTCGCGCATATGTTCATGCCATCTCTTACAGAACTCACGCCCTGGACAATCCAAAAGATTACTTATAAAGCAACCGAAGGGAAGATGATCATCTTCCCAAGTTGGCTAAATCATGGAGTGGAGCCAAATCTTAGTGAAGAGGAGCGCGTATGTATTAGTTTCAATATCAGCATGACGCATCAGCCCTAAATTAAAGCTCGTAAAAAAGCCCGTAAATTAGATGCAAGATTACACAAGCGCAGCTTCAAGTTTATGTTGATTCCAGAGCTTTTGATAGAGATGTGACTCGACAAGCAACTCAGCATGAGTGCCGACTTGGACTATTTTGCCTGCATCCATCAAAATCAGGCGATCGCAAGTTGAGGCAGCGGATAGATTGTGCGTGATAAATAATACTGTCTTATTGCGAGGCAGATTGTCTAAAATCCCAGTCGCAGTTTGATTATCGACACTAGAGAGAGCATCATCTAATACCAAAATCGGCGTATCCACTAACAAGGCTCTAGCTAAAGCAGTACGTTGTCTTTGTCCACCCGACAGCGTGATACCGCGCTCACCAACTAACGTGTCATATTTTTGTGGGAACGTGAGAATTTCTGGCTCGATGCGAGCTTGATTAGCGAAGTTCTCAACTTCATGATCGAAGGCTTCGGGCTTGCCATAACGAATGTTGTCACGCATCGTGGCACTGAATAAGAAGCTATCCTGTGGCACAAAAGAGATAATCGATCGCAGGTCAGATATTCGCATTTTAGTAATATCTACACCATCAATAAAAATCTGATTAGATAGAACTTCCACTAAGCGCATCAAGGCGTTAGCCAGTGTGGTTTTGCCCGAGCCAATTGTTCCTAAAATAGCAACTGTCTCACTTGGATAAATTGTGAAGCTGATTTGATTGAGCGCAGGTTGAGTAGCATCAGGATAAGTAAAGCTCAAGTCTCGCGCTTCGATTTTGCCTGTGACTTGTTCTTTGCTAAGAGCGATCGCATCAGGTGCATCAATAATCGCAGGTGAAATATCGAGAATACCTTGAATGCGCCCGATGCTGACTAAGCCGCGTTGATAAGTGACCATCACGAAGCCCAAAATTGCGGTTGGGAAAATCAAGCGTTCCACATAGATAATCAGGGTTAGTAAATCACCAATCTTAAAAGTAGTATTGGCTGGATTAGCGAGCTTCTCACCGCCAAACCAAATCAATACTAAAAAGCTGATACTGGCAATTCCGCCTAATAAAGGGAATAAAATATTGCGGCTGCGCGCCATTCGTAAGTTGGCATCTAACAAGCGATCGTTCAATTTACCAAAAGCGGCGCGTTCATTTCCTTCCTGTGCGTAGGTTTTGATCAGAGCCATACCATTTAGGTCTTCTTGCAAAAGCGAACTCACATTCGATAGTTCTTCTTGCACTTCCAACTGCTCGTCACGCAACTGACCGCTAAATCTCTGCACGATCACCAACATGATTGGATAAACCGAAACTGCTAATAATGTCAGCATTGGGTCAATCGCGATCATGGCGGGTAGCGTCAAGCTATATACAAAAACTGAGTTGATAATGCTGAGCAGAGCAAATCCCATTAGACGACGAATATTCTCGACATCGCTAGTGACGATGCTGATCGTCTCTCCTGCGGAATTATTAGCAAAATAACTAGGCGGTAGTTTGAGTAGATGCTCGAAAATTTGTTGTTTAAGGCTGTACTCAATTTTGCGTCCAATCCCAAAAATCCAAACACGAGATGTCATCCGAATGCCCCACATTACCGATGACAAACCAATAATCAGCCATACATATCCCATCAAATGACTGAAATCACCCGCCTGAATTCGGCTCAGATCGTCAACTGCGGATCGGATCAGCCACGGAATATATGTACCAAGTACATTCGCTAACAGTAAGGCAAGTGTGCCAACAGCCAAGTCACCCCAGTAAGGACGGAGATAATTTTTGAGATTTTGAAATTGCGATCGCGC
>JAYTWB010000075.1:0-3001 GCA_043743655.1 Cyanobacteriota bacterium
TCTAAAATGACGGCTTCTCGAAAAGGTTTACGGACAAAATCATCACAACCTGCCGATAAGACAATTGTTTTTTCTTCTTCTAAGGCACTGGCTGTCAGCGCGATAATTATAGTTGCTTGTCCTTTTAAATGAGATTTAATCTGGCGAGTGGCTTCATATCCATCCATAATTGGCATTCGCATATCCATCCAGATTAGTTGAGGTTGCCACTGCTCCCAGATGGCGATCGCTTCTGCACCGTTCTCAGCTTCTCGCACTTGAAATCCTAAAGTTTCTAGCAACTTGACTAATAAATACCGACTTTCCCAACGGTCTTCTACGACTAGAATACGATATTCTGGCTGGTCGGGTGCTAGACCAATAACAGTCCGCTCTAGCGATCGCTTTAACATGACCTGAGATTTAGGGACATTAACTGGCAAGCAAACTCGAAAGATACTCCCTTCTCCCAAATTACTACTGACGGTAATCTTGCCCCCCATGAGCTGAACAAACTTACGGCTAATCGATAAACCCAAACCAGTTCCTTCAGCAGAGAGTCGCCCTAGCTCAGTTTGCTCAAAAGCTTCAAAGATTTTTTCTAAATAAGCGGCTGGAATGCCTTCCCCAGTGTCGGCTACTTCAAACTCCAAAATAGTTTGAGTTTGGGTTTCCAAAAAATTAATCACTTTCACCGATAGAGTCACAGAACCTAAGTTAGTAAACTTAATCGCATTACTCAATAAGTTAATTAATACCTGACGCAGTTTCCCTTCATCGGTGCTAATCCATTGCGGAACTGAAGGCGATCGCTTAAAAATCAATTGCAACACTTTGGCATTGCCTCTCATGCGGAACATTTTTTCTAATGTATCTAGAAGATGATAAAGGTCAAAGCTAGTTGTATTGAGAGTAATTCGCCCAGATTCAATTTTGGACATATCCAACACATCGTTGATTAATTCCAACAGATGTTCGCCACTGTCATGAATTATCTTGAGATAAGAACGGTGATTTTCTTTAATTGATTGGTCACGCACCATCAGTTGTGTAAATCCCAAAATAGCGTTAAGTGGAGTGCGAAGTTCATGACTCATATTTGCCAAAAACTGTCCCTTAGCTTGGCTGGCAGCTTCAGCTGTTTGTTTTGCCTGTTTGAGTTGCTGATCAGCTTGTTTGCGATCAATACTAAGCGCGATCGCGATGGCGATCGCATCCATTGATTGAATATCTGTATCTAAATGGGACTGAGAAACCAAAAGCATTACGCCAATGACTTTATTTTTTACCATTAAAGGATATCCAATCAGTGAGACAATTCCTTCGCTTTGCAACCATTCCTGAACGGGTTCTGCCAAATCTGCCAAAATCTGTTCAGTCAAAAGTGGCTGAAAAAGTCCTTGTGTAATCGCCCAAATTTTGTCTCGTCCGATCAGATTGCGAAGGCGATCGCTATCTGATTGATTGTATCGACCTGAACTAGCTTGTAAGTCCAGATCATCACCAAGAGAATTAATAGTCCAAATTTGGGCAAAAGCAACATTCATATGTCGCCATAGAGATTCCACACAGGCTTGGAGGACTTCTTCTAAAAGATTGAGCTGTGTGGATGCATAACCAATTTCTGCCATTAAAATCGATAAATGAACGCGTTCTAAAAATTCAGCTTCAACTTGCTTGCGATCGCTAATATCAAAAATTGCTCCATCCAACCAAAGTAATTGATTATCTTCAGAAAATACCCCTTGTCCTTTTTCATAAAGCCAACGGATATTACCTTGAGCATCAATAATCCGAAATTCTGTAATATATGACTGTCTACATATCAAACCTTCATTCACAATCCTTTCTACCATTTCTCGATCTTCAGGATGGATAATGCTTGCCCAACTCCTTGTTTGATTACCAATAAATTCTTCAGGACGATAGCCCGTCAAGTCTTCAACTGCTCCGCCGATAAATTCCATTTTCCAGTCACGACCACCCGCACAACGATAAACAATGCCTGAGAGATTAGAAACCAAGCTTCTAAATCTTTCTTCCGATACCTGCATATCGATCGTGCGCTCTTGGATGCGTAACTCAAGATTCTCATTAGCATTCTCTAGCTCAGCAAAAGATTGCTTTAACTGAGTTGCCATTTGATTAAAAGCTTGAGAGAGCATATCTAGCTCTTTAATCGCCGTTGTCGGGACTTTACGGTCTAACTCGCCATTTGCTAGAGCTTGGCTAGCTAGAGTCAAGCGCCACAACGATTTATTAATATATTGAGTGGTGAGCAGCCCTAAGGCGATCGCACATCCTAGCGACAAGCAAGTAAGCAAAATCGTGGTGCGATGACTAACATCAATATTAGCGATCGTCTCCTGCTCACTCCGCCAAGACAACCACGCCATCAATCCCGATATACCCACAATCAAGACAAAAAACTGACCAATTAAAATAAATTTAAGCGGTAGTTTTCGCGGTTTGCGAAGGACATCTTGAGATAGCAAGCGATCGCTCATAAAAATAATTTAGCAAATAATTTAGCTGAAGTATCAAATCATTTTATAGCAATAAAAGGTTTGCTTAGTAAGCGCTTACTTCCCACGAGGAGTTTTGGGCGTTGTAAAGATATAATGGATACTAGAAGACAAAACTTAGAATCGCCCTTTTACAGGAACTTGTAAGTCATGAGCAGAACTTTGTACGAACGAGACTATGGACTCTGGGCAGAGCAGATGGCGGATATGATCGCGGCGGGACGTTTTGGAGAATTAGATATTGAAAATTTAGTTGAAGAAGTGCGTGATTTGTCAAAACGGGAGCGCGATCGCCTCTTGAGTAGCCTACGTTTAATTGTGCAGCATTTACTCAAGTGGGACTATCAACCACAAAAAAGATCGAGAAGTTGGCAAGTTACCATTCAACGAGAACGGCTCAATATTCAGAAATATTTGCGAGATAGTCCAAGCCTAAAGCGCTATTTAACTGATGAATACTTAGGTCAAGTCTATGAAACTGGTCGATTGGATGCGAT
>JAYTWB010000076.1:0-2702 GCA_043743655.1 Cyanobacteriota bacterium
GACATCACCGTTCCTTCACGCAATGGATCGATCGGTGGGTTTGTCACTTGTGCGAAGCGTTGCTTGAAGTAGTCGTAAAGCAAATGTGGACGCTGTGAAAGCACAGCTAGAGGCGCATCATCCCCCATACAGAAGATTGGCTCTTTACCATCTTGAGCCATCGCTTCAACGACCATTTCCACATCTTCGAGGGTATATCCAAACGCTGTTTGATAGGTGAGAAGGTGCTGCTCATCCAAAGTTGTGGCTTCATGATATGGCTTTGCCTTCAGATTCTTACGGTATTGTTTAATCCACTCACCGTAAGGATGCGCCTTCGCAACCCGTTCCTTAATATCCCAATTATGCAAAATCTCATTGGTCTGCAAATCAACCGCAATCATCTGCCCAGGTCCGAGGCGACCTTTTTCGATAATGTCGGCCTCAGGAATATCCACAGTCCCAGCTTCGGAGCTAACGATCACCATGCCATCGCTAGTAATCATGTACCGCGCTGGTCGTAATCCATTGCGATCGAGAGCCGCACCGACAATCTTGCCATCACTGAATGCTAGCAGCGCTGGTCCATCCCATGCTTCTTGTAAGCCGCTGTAATATTCGTAAAAGTCAACAATTTCAGGGCGATCGCGTAAATCTGGTTGATTCTCATAAGCTTCTGGCACAAGGATCATAATTGCTTCAAGGGGGCTATGCCCTGTCTCGATTAGCAGTTCAAAAACATGATCGAGGGTCGCCGAATCGCTCTCATTAGCTTTGAGAATTGGCAGAATGTCCTTCAGGCGATCGCCTTTTGCGTCAACCCAATTTGGATGCGCGAGATCGCCTTGTCTTGCTAAGAACCAATTTGTGTTTCCTTGCAGGGTATTGATTTCGCCATTATGACCGAGGAACCGCATTGGTTGAGCAAGCGGCCATTTTGGTAAAGTATTTGTGCTAAAACGGCGGTGATAAATCGCATAAGCGGAAACGTAATCAGGATTTCGCAAATCATCATAAAAACTATCCAGAACCGCCGATCGCACCATGCCCTTATAAATAACCGTCACATTCGACAGCGATGGCACATAAAAGTCACTACTCTGATCCGGAAATAACTTTTTAGCTTCCAGCTTAATCCGCCGCCGCGTGATGTAGATCGCTCTCTCAATCTGGTCAATCTTCTGATGATCTGCATCAGCCACAAAAACTGCCTGTTCGATTTGTGGCTGATTTGACTTAGCCTGAATCCCCAAAACCTGTGGATTTACAGGTACAACTCGCCATTGCAAAAGCTTTAACCCTTCTTCTTTGGCAATTCTTTCGGTGACCTCGCGACACTGAGCTGCGCGATCGCGATCTTGTGGCAAAAAGAACATCCCCAATACTGAATGCTCAGGCTCGATTTCTGGCATCTCCTTTTGCAACATCGCCCATGGGATCGCCGTCATCACCCCTGCTCCATCTCCCGAATCTTGGTCAGCACTACAGCCACCCCGATGCTCCATACAAGTCAAAGCTTTAAGCGCATTGCTCAAAATTTTATGGCTAGCTCTACCCTCTTTGTCGGCAATAAATCCCACCCCGCAAGCATCACGCTCTTCGACAAGCCAATAAGGCCCTTGGATAAGATTAGTATTTTCAGACTGATCAGATTGACTTGTATTCACGCGACTCATTTCCATCGGATTAGTTCGTTGCTATCAAAAAATATAACGCAAAGCAAAGCTTTCAACAAAAGTTGTCTGATTTGGTCACTGCGTGGGGCATCACTGATTATAAGCCACAAGGATTTTACTTGTGTTCTGCTGACTACACTTTATGCCTAAAAATTATGATTAATGATTATGGGAGGGCTTTAGAAAACATTGCGTCTAAAGCGATCGCGTAGAGAGTATTGCTAAAATATAAGTAGATTCAGCATTTCAGTGTATCGCTTGGAGAATGTATATATGCTAACCAAACATCGGATTGAGTTATTGTCAGCGATCGAACAAACTCCAGAAGAATATATTCCAGAGCTATTAAATTTTGTGCATTTTTTTCAGCAGCAGCGAATTATACAAGCTTCACCGACAAGCACTTGGAATGAAGCAATGAGTGAGATTAATAGTAACAATCCTGAAAAGCAAAATCTTAGACGACAAAAAATCAATCAACTCTTTACAACATGGTCTTTGTTAGATAGTGAAGATGAGCAGAAAGAAGCTTTGAAAGTTATTGAATCTATTGAAGGTGTTTCTATCTAATGAGTCAGATTATCTTTTTGGACTCCACTCCTGTTGGATTGATTACAAACCCTAAAGCGACTCCTTTGGCTTTGCAGTGTCAGCAATGGTTTGATAGTGTCTTAGCCAGAAATATGAAAGTGATTCTATCGGAAATAATTGATTATGAAGTTAGGCGGGAGCTTCTGCGAGCAAACAAGTTGTCGAGCATTAGAAAACTAGATTTTTTAAAGTCCGAGCTTACATATTTACCAATTACAACAGAAGTAATGTTGAAGGCGGCGGATCTATGGGCTAGGACAAGAAATGCTGGCAAGCCGACAGCCGATAATAAATCATTGGATGGTGATGTAATTTTGGCATCTCAGGCGGTTTTGGTTGCTAGTTATGGGCATGAGGTAATTATTGCTACGAGTAATGTTAAGCATTTGTCGCTGTTTACAGATGCTAGGGAGTGGCAAAGTATATAGCGATCTATGTAGAGAATGTCGCCAATTT
>JAYTWB010000077.1:0-5421 GCA_043743655.1 Cyanobacteriota bacterium
GATTCTCGCCTCTACTTTTAGAGCCAATCCTGTTCTTTGGGCGATCGGATTTCTCACCGCAGGTCTGACCGCTTTTTATATGTTCCGTATGTACTTCACCACCTTTGAGGGTGAATTTCGCGGCACTGACAAAAATCTTTTAGCGATCGTCAAAGCTGAAAATTCTATTGGCAAAGAATCTCAAGTTGCGAATGATTCTTCTGGACACCATGCTAGCAAGCCTCATGAGTCTCCGCTGACGATGACTTTTCCGCTGATGGTCTTAGCTATTCCTTCGATGCTGATTGGTCTAGTCGGTACGCCATTAGGTAACTACTTTGAGTACTTTATCCATGCGCCATCTGAGAAAATCACTGAAGTTCCCGTTGAAGGCTTCACCCCTGAGTTTCTATTAATGGGTGGAAGCTCAGTTGGTATTGGTTTAATTGGGATTTCTCTAGCGATTTTGATGTACTTACAAAAGAAAATCGATCCTAGCGCGATCGCCAAATCCATTGAGCCACTTTATAAGCTCTCAAAGAACAAATGGTACATTGACGAAATTTATAACTCTGTCTTCGTGGTTGGTTCACGCCGTCTAGCACGTCAAGTTCTAGAAGTGGATGCTAAGATCGTTGATGGTGTAGTCAATCTTGCGGGCTTTGTCACTGTGGTTAGTGGCGAAGGCTTAAAATACTTTGAAAACGGCAAAGCCCAATTCTACGCTTTAGTTATTTTCATTGGTGTTCTCGGTCTAGTGATTGCTACCTCGATTTAATTTTGGTTGAATTTTAGTTAAATAAAAAAGCGATCGCCTATTAATTTTGATTAATAGGCGATCGCTTTTTTTAATAATGTTTTTGGTTATTGAGAATTTTAAATTAGAATTCTAAAGTCTCAATCGCTTGGCTTACTTTTTTGCCAACAGCTTTCCAAGAGTAACCTCTGTCAAATAACTCATAGGCAGACTGAGCAAGTCTTTGACTCAAATCTTTGTCAGCCCATATTTTGGATACATTATTTACCAACTCTTCAGTAGTATTACCAATCAATAAATGCTCCCCATTTACTGCATTTATCCCTTCAGCACCTTTGGGCGTACTTACAACAGGGCGACAAGATGCGAATGCTTCTAAAATTTTCAGCCGAGTTCCACTACCTTTAAGTAAAGGCACAATCACAATACTGGTCGCCATAAAATAGGGTCGCATATCTGGAACCCTACCTGTAACAATGATCGACAAATCTTTTTCAGCCGCCTCAAGCATATATTGAGTTGGCTTTGCACCGATTAACAGTAACTGAGATTCTGGATATAGCTTTTTGAGTTGAGGATAAATGTCATCTATAAGTAATCTCGCTGCTTGGGAGTTAGGCTCATAGTCAAATATGGCTGGGAATAAAAGAGTATAAGGTGATGGATTAAAGCCATCAGGAAGCTTACATTGATTAGCTCGAACATCACTGTAGTAATCCGAATCAGCTCCATTTGGAATCACATTAGCTTTGATTGTTTTTTTGCAAAGCTTTTGCAGCGACACAATGTCCTGCTTACTACAAGTCCATACCTGATCAGTTTCCTGTAAAAGTTCACGTTCGATTACCTCAGTTTTAATTATTTCAATCCTAGTTCTAATCTTCTCTTTTAAACCTTTTACGGGCTTGAGCTTGATAGTTTCACGAAATAACTCAGTTTCAGCATTGTGAGCATCAAGAATGAGTTTGCATGGATAACCTTTGAGGATAGGTAAATAAAATCCTAGAAATGTTTGAGAAAAGATAATTAAATCTGGCTTAAATTCATCTAGAGTTCTCTTTAATTCTAGAACGAGTTCTGGTGAACAAACAGAACTGGTATCAGTGAATGGATGTCCACGAGTGATCAATGATTTTAGTTGTTGGAGTCGTTGATTTAGTTTATCTCTACCAACAAGTTTGTTTTCTTTAACAGGCTTGACATTCCACATCGCTAGTCCCGGGGGGATATCAATATTTTTAGTTGTTTCACTGACTAGAAAAAAAACGGCAACCGGACCAAGCTCCATCATGACACTAATATTTTGCCAGTTACGCAGCGAAGCTCCACCAATAGGAGGATAGAGAGAATGATTTTGCTTAATTAGAAAAAGGGTTCGCACAACATTACTTGATTTCATAGCTAGTCAAAAGTTAAAGTTTAAAACGATTAAATCTAGTTTGATCTTTAATGGGTAGATACTTGAAGCTCATGTAACTCAATTCTCAAATATTTATACCATTAACTAAGCCAAGTTGTTAAATCTTGACATTTATAAAAGCAACTATTTTCAGAAGTATCTTTAATTTTTATTCCCATGTTTATTAAGCATCCAGAATATATATCTAAATTTTGCTAACAACTCTAAAAAAAGAATTTTTATTTGTTGGGGAAAAGATAAATCTTTGCGATAGTACTTTAATAATCTTACGATTCGTGAATATGATTGTCCGCTTCGGTTATCTTCAAATGTTTTTGAGTTTGGGATATATCTGTAGTTGCCAAAATCTTCATCTTTATATCTAACAGTCGCGACTTGAACTGCACGCAATATAAAGTCTATATCCATCACATAATGTTCCTCAACATCATAAAGTCCAATGCTTTTGTGAAGTGAAGCATGATAAAAATATGATGCGGGGTTAAGAGGTGGGTAAATCTCGTAGTTAATATATCGGGATGTTAACAAATCAAACAAACTAAGTCTATTCGGTTTGCTTACTTGAATAATCTCTCCTCTATCATTTATTACATTACAGTTCCCAACTAATAAACTCGGTTCTGGGAGCGATTCAAATACTTCTACAATTCTATTTAGCACGTTGGGGCTGTAGTAATCATCCACATTTAAAAATGATAATATTTCTCCCTTTGCCATAGCAATTCCTTTATTCATTGCATCTGACTGACCTTTGTCTTTTTCAGATATCCATCGAATATGTTGATACTGATCTGCATATTTTTTAATAATCTCTACGGTATTGTCTGTGGAGTTTCCATCAATAATTACATGCTCTATATCAAGACATTGTTGTTCAATTACATTCTTGATACAGCCTTCAATAAATTTCTCACCGTTATATACTGACGTAACTATACTAATCATGGGCTTTACTCTTTTAAAATATAAGTTTTTGAAATATAAGTAATGACATAGTTTGATGTTATATTTTATACCATATTTCAAAAATTCAAATGAAAATTATCACTGCTAAATAACTTTTATCTTCTCTAAATAGTCAATGATTTCTGGAAATATATGCAATTTAACTAAATGAATAAAATACAGCATTGTGCTGCATATTTGGCATCTTTAGGTGGTGGAGTCAAGTCTTATGTAGATGGACTTTTAAGTTCATTACCTGATATGTATGATCCTGATCTAGTTATGTCTTTCAATGATCTTGATCAAAGTCAATATCTTCTCTTGCATGTGCATGAAGGCGAGATGCTACAAGGGCTAAAAAATCAATGCCCTGCTGTATATACTTTGCATAACCATCATCCATATTGTCCTAGTGGTTCTAAGTATTTTCCAATGCAGGGAGTTGCTTGCGATCGCACAATGTCAATTTTAGGCTGTACTTGGGGACATCTGATTGATGGTTGCGGTAGCCGTAGACCAATAAAAATTTCTTCTAATTTTAAGAGAGCCTATAGCGCATTAGATGCAATCAAGAGATTGGGAATTACGGTGATTGCTAATAGTGATTATGTGCGATCGCAATTAATTAAAAATGGCATATCTCCATCACAAGTAATAACTTTGCGCTGTGGAATCATGGCTCCCAAATCTAAACATGAACCTCTGACTGAAAATATTCATAGTCATCAGCATATTTTATTTGCAGGGCGGATTGTGCCAGAAAAAGGTTTGGATTGGCTTCTAAAAAGTATGGTGCGAGTTGACTCCCAAGTCCATCTTGATATTGCGGGGGAAGGGTGGGACTTATTGAGAATGCAAAATTTAGCAAAAGATTTAAAACTAGACGATCGCATTACTTGGCATGGTTGGTGTGATGGCGAGAAACTAGAAGAGTTATATCGTCAAAGTTTTGCGGTGATTTTTCCCAGTGTTTGGCCAGAGCCTGCGGGACTGATCAGTCTAGAAGCTTATGCTAGATATCGTCCGATTATTGCTAGTGCCGTAGGCGGTATTCCTGAGCATGTTCGCGATCGCCAGACAGGAATTTTAGTCGCGCCGAATCACATCGAGCAGTTAACATCAGCGATCGATGATCTAGCTAATGATTTTGAAAAATCAAGAGCGATTGGGATTACAGGTAATGCTTGGTTTCAAGAAGAATTTACGTTGACTGTTCATGCTGAAAGGCTGCGTAAAATTTATGATGCTGAGATATCAAGGTTTAATAACTCCATAAGCGATGCTGAGCGCCGCTTATAAAATCAAGCTGATGCTAAGGCATGAACCAACGACAAAATGTAAAGCAACAGCAATAAATCGACAATTGAGCAGAAGATCAGCGCGATCATGATTGTCGCCAATGAACTGGCATAGCTTCCAAGCGATCGGTAAGCTGATTAGCATGATCGCTGTCCAAATCGGAAAAAAGTTAAAGGCGATCGCCATAATTAGGATCGCATAAATCACCCCGCATAACCACGGCAGAAGTTGCGCGGCTCGCTGAGTTCCTAACCGCACAACAGGTGATTGCTTTCCTGCGGCAGTGTCATCAGCAACTTGGTTAAAATGCGAACAAAATAAAATCAGGCTAGTAATAATGCCGACAATAATCGCCGCCGCGATCGAGCCACCTGACCAAGATTTTGTCTGACTATAATAAGCTGCCGAAACTCCTAAGGGACCAAAAGCGAAAAAGCATAGAACCTCGCCCCAGCCTTGATAACCCAATCGAAAAGGAGGACCTTGATAGATGTAGCCCAAAAAACAACAAAGCGCGATCGCAATGACTACAACGCCATCTTGCTGAAGCCAAGCAATTAGCAATACGCCACTGATGCCGAGGAGCAAGCAAATATTCGCGATCGCAAAAATTAGATTTTTTTTGCCAGTTAAATTCACAACTGAATGCGCCTTATTTACATCAATACCTGTTTCGGCATCAAATACATCATTGCAAAGATTTTCCCAGACCAAAATTAGCACTGCCGAAATCAGAAATATTAAAAAAATATTCCAGTTGATCATCCCTGTGTTGCGATAAGCGACAGCCGTACCTGTAGCGATCGGCACGATCGCCACACTATACATCGGGAACTTAATCGCCGCCATCCATAATTTGCGAGATGGCTTGCGAGATAACTCTGAAGAATCAATTTCGAGGCTTTTTACCATATGAAATCAGGAAAATGAAATCAGGAAA
The DNA here is from genome assembly GCA_043743655.1 of Cyanobacteriota bacterium. Lineage (GTDB taxonomy): Bacteria > Cyanobacteriota > Cyanobacteriia > Pseudanabaenales > Pseudanabaenaceae > Pseudanabaena. Next base: position 5,341 of record JAYTWB010000077.1, read on the forward strand.
GTTGTGATCGCCATCTTAGCGTAAAACCAAAATTTAAAAAGCTCTTAAAAAGCTCTTAAAAAGTTGAAGAATGCAACAAAG
>JAYTWB010000078.1:0-6433 GCA_043743655.1 Cyanobacteriota bacterium
AGATTTTTGAAGCTATAAAGATGTAGATTTAAAAAAACTAAAAATAATTTTGCAATCGTCATGTTTATACGCTATAGTTATTAACGCTGAAGTCAATGGTGCAAATCAAAGACACAGTTACATTCCTCAGTAGCTCAGTGGTAGAGCAATCGGCTGTTAACCGATCGGTCGCAGGTTCGAATCCCGCCTGGGGAGTTATTAAAAACACAAATAAAAACGAAGAACTTTCGTGTTCTTCGTTTTTTATACAAATTTACAGAAGTAATAATTAGCTAAGCACAATTAAAAACTAAAACCTGTACCGCGCGCACGGTAAAGGTTTTGAGATACTTACAAGAAATTAAAATCTCAGTCACGTTACTCGCTGAGAGTGTAATTTGCTATCTAGATGCATTATTCTTACTTTTTAATTAAATTTGCTGGAAGTTGAGCGAATTTATCCTCAAAAACTTCAATTTCTATATTTGGGTCATTTCGTAAGCTGAGCGATCGCTTTACCCGACCCAGATATAATGGTCTAGATAAGCCTTCCTTCAGGTGGACAACAGTCCTAGCATAAATTGTCAGTTGAGCCTGACCTTGACTATTGCGTCCAGATGAGAATAAGTTGCTGCTGGCTTGTTGCAAGGTGGAGTTAAGTTCTTTAGGTGTGATAGTTGGTGCAACGGCAATTGTGGCTTGTGGACCAAAGCGATCGTAAACAAGCTTAAATGGAACAGCACCTTGTACTGATGAGCGCGTAATTGGCTCGAAGCTGAGCGAAAAAAGCCCCACAACCAATACGACCGAAAATAGGGTCGCGCCCACCATGCGGTAGCGCCAACTCCATTTAAAGGCGATCGCCAATCCTGTAACTAAGGCACAGGCTAATACAAATATGCCCATTCCTTGTGCGAGTTGACCAAATAAAGCAGGCGTTAGCGACATAATTTATTTATTCTGAACTATTAGATAACTACTCAGTTTATCGCGGCTTGTCCTGCAAACTCACTAAAGCCGAACTTGAATGTATCTTAAATCTCTCCACGTCAAGCAGTTTCGTAATTATATCGATCAAGAAGTTAGCTTCACGGCTCCCAAGACAGTAATCGTGGGTAACAATGGTCAAGGTAAATCAAACTTGCTCGAAGCCGTCTTGCTACTTGCAACTCTGCGATCGCACCGTGTTAGCAAAGATCGCGACTTGGTGCGAAGTGGTGAAGCGATCGCGGAAATTCAAGCCATCTCGCAGCGATCGCGATCAGTTGAGAGCTACCCCGTAGAACTGGTCATGCGGATGCGGGCAAGTGGTAAGCGCACATTGAACGTAAATGGGGTGAATCAAGCAAGACATCTCGATTTTTTGGGAAATATCAATGCGGTGATGTTTTCTAGTCTAGATTTGGACTTAGTGCGCGGCAGTCCTGAAAGTCGGCGCAACTGGTTAGATACGGTTTTGGTGCAACTAGAGCCGATTTATATCAATTTTTTACAACAATATAATCAAGTTTTGCGGCAGCGTAATGCGCTGTTAAAGTCAATCAAACAGGGAATTATCCAATATGAGCCGCAACAAATGGCGCTCTGGGATGCTCAACTTGTGACCGCAGGAACACGTTTGATCAGAAGGCGATCGCGTTTATTGGATCGCCTAACTCCGATCGCGCGACATTGGCATCAAGCGATTAGCGGCGGTAGTGAGTATCTAGAAATTACTTATGTCCCCAAATTCTCTTTCTCGCCGATGGATACAGTTGAGAATGTTCATCAAGCTTTTTTTGAGGCGATTTCCCAAAAAGCGAGCATCGAGCAGTATCAAGGCACGAGTCTAGTCGGACCACATCGTGATGAAGTGGTGTTGATGATTAATAATACGCCTGCGCGTGAGTATGGCTCGCAAGGGCAACAACGAACTTTGGTACTGGCGCTTAAATTAGCAGAGTTAGAGTTGCTTGAATCAGTAATCGGTGAACCGCCATTATTATTATTAGATGATGTGTTAGCAGAACTCGATCTCCAACGTCAAGACCATCTACTCAATGCAATCGGCGATCGCGTTCAAACAATAATTACGACAACTCATCTCGGTTCATTTGATACTCAGTGGCTCAATTCCGCCCGAATTTTTCAAGTGGAGAGCGGAAAAATTTTAATTTAAGACATAAAAATAAAAGCTTACAAAGCAAGTTTTTATTTTTATGTCTTAAACTTTATTTGTCATCTTTATTCGTCATCATCTGCACCAACTTGTCGCAGATGAATATGTTTGCGTCCCAAGCGAATTTCTAACTCGTCACCCGCATGTAGACCCATGAGTTGGGTATAGGCTGAGCCAATTAGTAGGTTGCCATTTTTCTGAACACTGACGCGATAACTAGCACTACGTCCACCTTTACCATTACCTTTTGCTTCAAGCTCAACTCCATCAGCTGCCATTAAGGCATTATAAAACTTCATCAAGTTAACGCGAGCTTGATTGTTTTTTGTGACAGTTGCATATCCGCAAGCTTTAGCTTTTTCTTCTTTCGAGAGATGCTCTAATTCTTTGACTTTTTGTAACAATGCATCGCCAGAGAGTTGAATTGGCTGTTTAATTTTTGCCATTTGTTCCTAACAGTTTTATGTTTAGTATTTGTAAACTAAGTATCTAAGATTGTTGTACTATTAGTCAACTTTTTTTAACTAAATCTATAAACTATTTAGTAGACTATTTATTTTTATTTTTAACGCTTGGCTGGAGAAGAAAGGCTATCAAAAAGCAGAAGATAAATATCTAATTTGGTCGCTAACCAATTAACTGCACAGTTGAGCCTTCCTCGCTCTTCGATACTTCGATCAGCATGTTAAATGCTTCTTTCATTTGTGGCATATGTGTAATTACCAAAATACATTCAAAATCAGGGGCGATCGCATTAATAGCACTGACAAGCCGATCGCACCCTAATTGATCTTGACTGCCAAATCCCTCATCAATAATTAGAGTTTGCAAATTGCTGCCTTTACGCTGAGCGAGGATACGGGAAAGCGCTAAACGCACTGCAAAGTTAATCCGAAAAGCTTCGCCGCCAGAATAGGTTTCATAGGGTCTTGTGCCTTTAGTATCAGCAATTTCAATATCGAGAGTTTCAATTAGGCGATCGCTTTTTTTGCCCGATTTTTGAGTGATGAACCTGACATTTAATTGGCGATCGCTAAGTTGGGCAAGAATTTTGTTGGCTTCAATTTCGATTTGAGGTAATACATTTTCTAGCATTAAGGCTTGAATGCCATTTTTACCAAAGGCTTGATGGAGTTCTGTGTGAATACGTTGACGGTGACGGGTTAGCTCGATTTGAGAGAGGGCTTCTTGCTCGCGATCGCGGCTTTGCTCTAGTTGCTGTTGTGATTGCTGAAGGCTGCCAATTTGGGCTAATAAGCTATCCATTTGCGATCGCCAATTTTGCAGATTTTGGCGTAGAGATTGGATTTCTTGCAGATGATCGCCATCTAGATTTTGAGATTGTGCTTGTAGATGAGCAATCTGCGCGGTAATAGTTTGTATTTCGATCTGGCGATCGCGCTGGACTTGTTGCAGATGCTGTACTTGTTGTTGTAGTTCGGGATATTCCTGTTCAGCGCGAGTGAGTTCTTGATATTGCAGGAGCGATCGCGTTAGTTCTTGTTTTTGAGTACGCAGTTGTTGATGGCGATCGGGGTCATAGGCTAGTTGGGTGAGGGCGCGATCGCATTGTTCGAGTTCATGCTGTACTTCTAGATCAATGAGATTTTTGGTTAGGCGATCTTGGAGTTGGTTTGTCTTGGTTTGCAAATCAGGGATTTTTAGAGCAAAGTTATCGGCTTGACGCTGAGCATTTTTGAGTTCTGATTGCTTGACATCAGCCCAGCGCCAGCGCTCGACATCGCCGCGCGCCAGAGCGTGATTTTTTTCATCATAGGCAAATTTTTTAATATTTTTAGCAATAAGTTCCATCTCTTCCCATGCTTCACGACTATAGTTTTGAGATTGGAGGCGATCGCGCAGTTCGATAATCTCAGTATCAATTAGAGCTAATCTTTGCTGTGCTTCAGCGATCGCTTTTAAGCGCTCTTGCAAAGTTCCTTTCCGCTGGATCAAGTCATTAAGCGGTGCGAGTTCTTTCGCCAGACTGCGATATTCTTCGCGCAAAACTTGAATTTCACAATTAGAAGCAGCCTGCTGCTCCTTGACCACCCAAATTTCGGCTTGCAAATCACGAGATTCTTGCTTATGCTTTTTCTGAACCAGTTGCCAATGAGCATCATCTAGAGGGCGATCGCATAATGGACAAGGTGCATTCGGCACAGTTAACTGGCGCATTTTTGATTCTAATTTATTAAATGCCGCTTCACTATCAGCAAGCCGCGTTTTTAATCGTTCTAAAAAGTCGCGGCGTTCTAATCCCTTTTCGTGAACCCGTTGTTGATAAACTTGTTTTTTCTGCAACATCACGATTTGGCGATCTAGTTCTTGAGCATGACTAAGTAACTGTTCTTGCTTTTGAACTTGTAAATGCAATTGTTCTCTTTTAGTAATTAATTCATCTAGTTTTGCCGAGAGTTTAGTCGCTTCGCGTTCTAATTGATGTTGCAGAACTTGATGGCGATGTGTTAAGGGCGTGGATTGACCATGAAGGCGATCAAATTCTTGGAGGATTGCTCGCGCCTGATGTAGTTGAGCGATCGCTGTTTCGATTTCCGTTGCGCGCTTGAGAATTATTTGCAAATCGCTCTGCTGCTGCACTAGAGCTTCTAATTGCGCTTGGTAAGCCCTTAACTGTCCCTTGAGGTCACTTTGTAAAGTCGCGAGCTTGTGACTAAACTCGCCTCGGCGATCGCTGAGTTGTTGATATTTCAGAAACTTACGCTCTAGTTCTGCTTCTTGAGTCGATAGCAGTTGATAGCGATCATGATCTTGGCTAATCTGCGATCGCTTTCCTAAATGAGCTTCCAGTTGTTGCAATTGTTTTTGCTGACCTGCTAGTTGTCGTGCTGATTGAGCGAGGTTTGCCGTGAGCGAAGTTTGTTGTTGCTGTTGCCAAGCTAGTTGCTGCGTGACTGTTTGATAGGCTTTCTGAGTCTCTTCCACAACTTGCAATCGGTGGCGATCGCGACTTTCCCATGCTTGCAACTCGGTTAACTGCGATCGCAAAGATGCTAATTGCGGGGCGATCGCTTCTCCTGCCAGAATACTTGTGCGTAAATGCACGAGCATATTTTCTAAAGCTATGGACTCAGCTTTACTGTTGCGGGCAATATCTTTCGCCCGTTCTGACAATTCGTCATACTGCGACAATGACAGCATATCCGCAAGAATCTGCTTGCGATCGCTAGGGCGTTTCAGCATAAATTCATCAGCACGACCTTGACGCAAATATGCCGAATTGACAAAGGTTTCATAGTCCATTTTTAGATGCGAAACGATAGTCTGCTGCGTTGATCGCACCTTTCGCTCAGTAAGAGATTTAAATTTTCCTTCGCTCTGTACCTGAAATTCTAAAGAAGTTGAACTATTACGCGATCGGGTGCGGATGACTCGACATATCTCACCCGCAGCGATAAATGTGAAGTCCACCTGCGTTTCTTTTGAGCCAACATGGATCACATCATCTTCACTCGCAGCGCGGCTTGCCCCCCAAATCGCCCAAGTAATCGCTTCTAATAACGAAGACTTCCCAGCCCCATTTGCACCACAAATACAAGCAACATGCAGCCCACTAAAATCTAAGGCTAATTGTTGATAGCTCAAGAAATTTTTTAATCGTAATTTCTGAGGGATCATTTTAGTTTGTAAGAATCTTTGTGATCCAGCTATACTAATTTCTATATAATTATCATAATAATGTATTATCTAACAAAAATTTAGTCCCCAATTGGCATGGTATAACCAACAAAGACCGAGAGCGTTATGGAAATATGGGAACAAATTAGCCGCCAAAGAGTAAAGTACATCGTCGATAGCTATCAGTTAGCTGGCTCTGATGATGAATATTTTGATGAATATTTAGAAGATTTACTACAAGCCTACGCGCCTCCACAAATCGAATTAGCTCTCGTTGAAATCTTGATTGAAGGTTGGCAAATTACACCTCTCATTCGTGGTCTTGCATTTTTAGAGCGATCGCATCAGCTTTTGAAGTCACGCGAAAATGGAGCGATTACCCCAAATATTTCACCCACGCATTTTCGTTTGATTACAGGTTTAGACCCCACGCCAATATTTGGGATTGTCGATACAAAATCAAATAAAACTGTATTTTCTGCTGTTAACAAATCTGCTGCCAACAAATAAGAACAACTTTAGAGTTACTATAAGTATCACTTTTGGGTGTTGACTTTAAGTTAGGACTTACGCAAAGGAAAAAATGATGTAAAAAGGAAGAAGGATTTGAGCAAAAGAAATGGCAGGAAAGTTTACCAAGTTAGATTATTGCCAGTA
>JAYTWB010000079.1:0-12513 GCA_043743655.1 Cyanobacteriota bacterium
CACGCGCAATCGCATTGTCTGCAAGGTTTTCGAGTTGCTCGGCTTCGACTGTGATCTGACGCGATCTGATCTTGCCCAGAGCTTTACGGCGATCGCTAGCGACATTAAAGGCGATGCGATAGAGCCAAGTCGAGAATTGGGCAGTTTGCCGAAATTTAGCTAAACCTTTCCATGCTCGCAAAAACACATCTTGCACCAAATCATCCAAACCATCCGCACCACATAACTGATACAGCGTTGAGCGCACTTTATGATGGTGACGCTGATATAACTGCTTAAAGCTATGCGGGTTGCCTTGCAAGCAAGCTTGGACAAGGTTGAGGTCAGGATCAATCAAGCTAGGTTCTTCGATATCTGTAGTTACCGTATTGAGCATCTATACTTGTAATATCGCTGGTAATCAACTTATAGGTTTTGACTGCCACTACCCCAAAAAGGTTTAATTAGAGGCTAATCAAAAAAGTTTGCCGAAAAAGTTTGCCAAAAAAGTTTAATTTAGGTTCAACTCATGTCCGTTGTCAGTTCTGTGTTAATTCCTATTATTAAACTATGGTTGCGATCGCAGGTCGAACATATTGAGACTCTAGAAATCGAGATCGCAGGAAAAAGTCGCCAGATTTTGAGCGGCGATATCTCTAAAGCGAGAGTGATCGGCGCAAAGGCAAAATATCAAGGCTTATCTGTTACTCATATCGACTGCTGCGCCGAAGCAATTCATCTGAATATTGGACAGATACTTAAGGGCGATACATTACGACTGCTCAATTCGATTCGGGTGACGATGGATGTGAAACTCTCGCCTGAAGATTTACAAAGTTGCCTTAAGTCACCAATCTTTCTGGAGGCGATCGCTTCTGACATCCCTGAAGTCCAGACCGATCAGGAGATTTACGATTTATTGCAAACGCTTGTGGAGAAACTGGGGGATCAATTTACACTGCATGAGCTAGCGATCGCCGAAGGTAGCGCCAAATGTCGCGGTGAGTTTGCGATCGCCGCCACTTAAAAACTAATTAAAACTGAAAAATAAAAGCAATGCGCCGCTTTTGTTTTTCGGTTTTAAGCTATAAGATCAATCTCATCCAATCTTGTCTAGCCTACTAAATGTCTTCTGCTCGCTTGCTTACTAATAAACTTCAGCATTTATTCTTAATCTTGATGATTAATGTTGTGTGTTTAGCGATCGCCATTCAACCGACATGGGCAGCATCAATGCGGGTGCAGGTTTTTGATGGCGACAACATTACGATTGTGGAGCGTGGCATCAAAACTAAAGTTCATCTTGCTTGTATTGATGCACCCGAATTACTGCAAGATGAAGGGCAACATGCACGAAAAGTATTGCAAAATATCCTTGATGATGAAGAAATTTATATCAAAGTTTTTAAAAAAGATAAGTTTGGGCGTTACACTGGCGAAGTTTTAGCGGGTGGTCAAAATGCGAATAAGGTGATGCTTTCCTTAGGACTTGCCCATTACGATCGCCTTCAAGAAAAAGATTGCCAAGACTATGAAGCGATCGCGATAAAAGCTCAAAGAGATCAACTTGGTATCTGGGCAAATGGGCTAGAGGTGATGACTCCAAGCCAATTTCGCCGCGAAAATAAACTATTAGGCGTTGGTTACTAATAAAAAAAGCTGTGCATTGCACAGCTTTTTTTGTTCAAATTTTTGTTCAAAGAGATTGCACATCGCACAATCTCTTTGCTTAAGTTAGACATCGCGACGGCGAAAACGTCCACGGCGCTTAGCATTTTCGGCTTTACGCTTGCGCTTTTCGCCTGCGGTTTCATGGTACTGACAGCGACGAATATCTGCTAGTAAGCCAGCTTTCTGGATTTTTTTCTTAAATCGGCGCAAAGCCGATTCAATCCCTTCATTTTCACCAACGATTATTTGAGTCATGCTTATTCAGGTAGCAAAGTATTATTCTAATTATGCTGTAGTTTGGCGCGTTTAAATTTTAGCGGCGGCTATCTAGAGTAGCAAATCTAAGCCTAAGTTGTAAAGTAGGTCGTAAAGTCAGATTTGTAAGGTGGAAGCGATCGCATATCAGCCTGTCAAAATTTCACGTCAATAAACCTAAAAAAAATATGCATATAGTCAATCGATTTAGTTATCTCTTGTTAAAATTGTGAGGTGAGAAGCCAAAACACAAATTATCAACAGGAACAGCTTGTAATTTTATGGTATTCACTCCTCTCAAAACAGATGTCTCAGACTTATCGAACGAGTCCATCAGCTGCTATGGCGCTGCACGCTCCACTATTGCAGGAACACCTCTAAATACCGAAGAGCTGCGTAAAATCGATGCTTATTGGCGAGCTTGCAACTATCTCGCGATCGGGATGATTTACCTGCGTGAGAATCCCCTTCTGCGCCAGCCGTTAAAACCAGAACATATCAAAAATCGTTTGCTTGGACATTGGGGATCAAGTCCAGGGATGAGTTTTGTATACACGCATATGAATCGCTTGATTCAGAAATATGATCTCAAGGCGATCTTTTTAGCTGGTCCCGGACATGGCGCACCTGGGGTTTTAAGTTCTGTATATCTAGAAGGAACCTATTCTGAGATTTATACTCAGATTAGCGAAGATAAAGAAGGGATGCAGCATTTCTTTAAGCAATTTTCTTTCCCAGGAGGGATTGGTAGCCACTGCACTCCTGAAACTCCAGGTTCGATCCATGAGGGTGGTGAACTCGGTTATAGTCTCTCTCATGCCTATGGCAGCGTCTTTGACAATCCTGATTTAATCTCATTGGTAATGGTTGGTGATGGCGAGTCAGAGACAGGTCCCTTAGCCACAGCTTGGCACTCTAATAAGTTTATCAATCCCATTCGTGACGGCGCTGTATTGCCAATTTTGCATCTGAATGGATACAAGATTAATAATCCTACGGTGTTATCACGAATCAGCCATGAAGAGATCGAGAGCCTGTTTGTCGGCTATGGCTATCAGCCTTACTTTGTGGAAGGTTCAGATATTGAGTCGATGCATCAAGCGATCGCAGCGACACTTGAGCATTGTATTAACGAGATTAGAGCAATTCAGCAAGACTCACGCAGTACTGGGATTCCTAAACGAGCGCGGTTTCCGATGATCGTGTTGCGGACTCCCAAAGGCTGGACAGGACCAAAGGAAGTCGATGGGCATAAAGTCGAAGGATTTTGGCGATCGCACCAAGTTCCACTTGCAGGTGTGCAGACCAATCCTCAGCATTTACAAATGCTAGAAAATTGGATGCGGAGCTATCAGCCTGAAGAACTTTTTGATGCGTCAGGCAAGCTGATTGCAGAACTAAAGGCTCTTGCACCAAAAGGCGATCGCCGTATGAGCGCCAACCCGATCGCCAATGGCGGCTCATTGCGTAAGGCTTTAAAAATGCCCGACTTTCGGCAATATGGCATCAACATCTTGAAACCTGGTCAGATCGAAGTAGAGAATACTCAACCACTAGGTATTTTCTTGCGCGATGTGATGCGTCAAAACATGGACAATTTCCGTGTTTTTGGTCCTGATGAGAATACATCCAATAAGCTCCAAGCGATTTACGAAGTCAGTAAAAAGTTTTGGATTGCCGAATATCTACCCGAAGATGCTGATGGTGGTGAACTTGCAGCGGATGGACGCGTGATGGAAATCCTCAGCGAGCATACTTTAGAGGGTTGGCTAGAGGGATATTTACTGACGGGACGACATGGATTTTTCTCGACCTACGAGTCATTTGTGCATGTGATTGACTCGATGATCAATCAGCATTGTAAATGGCTAGAAATCAGCAAAAAGATTGCATGGCGATCGCCGATCGCTTCTTTAAATCTATTGATCACTTCCACAGTATGGCGGCAAGATCATAATGGCTTTACCCATCAAGACCCGGGATTTCTTGATGTGGTGGTCAACAAAAGCGCAGAGGTAACTCGCATTTATTTACCGCCTGATGTAAATAGTCTTCTATCTGTTGCTGATCACTGTTTGCAAAGTACTGATTATGTAAATGTAATTGTCTGCGATAAGCAATCCCATTTGCAGTTCATGGATATGGATACGGCAATCAAGCACTGCACTAAAGGTTTGGGTATCTGGGATTGGGCTAGTAACGATCACGGCGTAGAACCTGATGTGGTGATGGTCGGTTGCGGTGATATCCTCACCCTCGAGGCGCTGGCGGCGACAACTTTACTTTGGGAACATTTTCCTGAGTTAAAAATTCGCTTTATTAACGTAGTGGATTTGTTTAAGCTGCAACCTGACACTGAACATCCTCATGGGTTATGCGATCGCGATTTCGATTCGCTCTTCACGACCGACAAGCCGATTATTTTCAACTTCCACGGTTATGCTTGTCTGATTCATCGCTTGACCTATCGCCGTACTAATCATAGAAATCTCCATGTGCGTGGTTATAAGGAAAAAGGCAATATTAATACACCTTTAGAATTGGCGATTAATAATCAAGTCGATCGCTTCAGTCTGGCAATCGATGTCATTGATCGGGTTCCTAAGCTCCATAATATTGGCGCTCATGCTAAAGAAGCATTACTTAATCAGCAAATTGAATGTCGTCAATATGCTTACGAGTATGGAATCGATAAGCCTGAAATTGTAAACTGGCGTTATCCACATTAAACCAAATAAAGTTGTACGGCGCGAAACGCCGTACAACTTTAAATTAATCAAAGAAATATGAGCTTAAAACTATATCTACTTCGACATGGTGAAACTACTTATAGCCGCACTGGTGGCTACTGTGGCGATATTGATCCTGACTTGACAAATGAAGGTCAACAAATGGCAGATGCTTTTGGATTAGCTTATCGTGCGATCGCTTGGGAAGCAGTGTTTGTTAGTCCCATGAAACGGACAATCGCGACAGCAAGACCATTATGTGATGCTACGCGATTGGGAATGGAACTGCGAGATGGCTTAAAAGAACTGAGCTATGGCAAATGGGAAGGACAAACTAATCAATTTGTCAAAGAACATTACCACAATGACTATCATCGCTGGCTAACCGAACCTGCATGGTATCCACCCACAGGCGGCGAAACAGCCGTCCACCTCGCTAGTCGCGCTCTGTTGGTGGTTGCAGAAATCCAAGCTCAATATCCATCGGGTAATGTGTTAATAGTTTCGCACAAAGCAACAATTCGGGTAATTCTCTGCAATTTGTTAGGAATTGATTTGGGAAGATATCGCGATCGCCTTGACATACCAGCCGCCTCACTAAGCATGATTCAGCTTGGTGTATATGGTCCTATGCTTAAAGTTTTAGGCGATCGTAGTTTCATGAGTGATGATCTGCGATCGCTAGCAGGAACTTAAAAGAGTGCGATCGCTTTTACTTTTAAATCTTTTCTGAGAAGCGTTAACTATCCACAAAAAATGTCAGCACAGTTTCATCAACACCTTTGAGTTTGAGCGGTTCACGTTTGCGAAGCTCTTCATCGTTGAGATAATCAGCTACAGCAGCTGAAACTAGAATGCAGTCAGGTTCAGCCGCAGATTGAATACGGGCAGCAATATTTACGGTGGGACCGATCGCCGTATAGTCTGATCGTTCAGCACTGCCAAACATCCCAACTACTGCTGTGCCTTGATGAATACCGCAACGAAATCTGACTTTGGGGATGCCTTGAAGTTGCCATTTTTGATTGAGTTTATCCAGCGATCGGTGCATGTCCTTGGCAGTTTGGACAGCGCGACGTACTTGTTCATTCGGACTACAATCTTCGGGTGCGCCAAATAGAGCCATGATGCCATCACCCATAAATTTATCAACCGTGCCGCCATTCGCAAAAATGGCTTGGGTCATTGCCGCCAAGTATTGATTGAGCAGTTCGGCAACACGGCGCGATCGCAAAGTATTTGCGAGGGAAGTAAAGCCCACAATATCGGTAAATAGAACCGTAATCATGCGCGGTTCGGGACGTAAATCAAGACTGAGTTCACCTGTGGCAGCTTTGGAAACTAAGCTAGGTGGTAAAAATCTTTTGAGAACTGATTCTGTTAAATAGAGATTAAGTTGCGCGATGCGCCGCTCATTAATCTTGAGAGCGAGTAAATTGCGAACTGCTGCTAATAATTCGCGATCGTTAAAGGGCTTGGCTAAATAAGCATCTGCACCCATTTCTGTGCCTTCGATTCTTGTCTCTTCATTGGCTTTAGCGGTCAGTAAAATGATTGGGATACTTGCTAACTGCTCATCTTTGCGGAGCATCGCGATCAAGTCTAATCCTGAGACTTGAGGCATCATCAAATCAGTCACAATCAAATCAGGACAGTGTTGTTGCGCTTTAGTAAAACCATATGCGCCATTGTGCGCTGAGATCACACTGTAGCCAGCTTGATTAAGAATTCGCCGTAGATAACCACGCATATCGCGATTGTCATCAACGATTAATATTTTGCCTGTTTGGGCATGATCAGAAATCTCATTTTCTTGATCATTAGCGATCGCATCTTCTTCTAAACTTAAGTCAGTCTCGATATCAGCAAGTTCAATTAAGGCTCGAGATATTTGTGAGTCCGCAGGTAAGTTAGTGACTTGATCGCTGGGTAAATGCTCTTTACCTGTGGGGATAGAAATTGTAAAATTAGTTCCGTAACCGTAATCTGAGCTAACTGAAATATCGCCACCATGGAGGTTTACCAATTCTTTGACCAGAGCGAGACCTAAGCCGCTGCCCTCATAGCTACGATTGACTGAGCCTTCGGCTTGGCGAAAGCGATCAAATAGAAATGGAATCTGATCTTTGCGAATACCGATACCAGTATCATGAACGCTCAAAATACATTGTTTCCCATCTGGGGAAGCGGATATATTTACGGTAATACTGCCATTGCTGGGAGTAAATTTCATCGCATTAGACAGGAGATTATAAATAACTTTGTCAAATTTCTCTAAATCGAGATAAATTTCTGGACATTCACTAAAACCACTGAATAGATGAATATTTTTGCGATCGCAATAAGGGCGAAAAGAGTCAATGGTCTGACTGGTAAATTCAACAAGATTACAAAGTTGAAAGCAGGCTTGCATTTTGCCCGCATCGAGGCGTTGGATATCGAGCAGTTGATTGACAAGGCGGAGTAAACGGCGACAGTTTCGCAAGGCGATTACTGATTGATCGTAGGGTAGTGGTTTTGATTGCTCGATTGCGGATTCTAAGGGTCCAATCGTTAAGGTTAGGGGGGTGCGGAATTCGTGGGAAAGGTTTTGAAAGAATTCGTTTCTTTGCTGATCGAGTTCTAGAAGTTGTTGAGATTGTTGACGAGTTTTTTGATAGAGATTGGCTTGTTGGACTGCGATCGCAGCTTGCTCGGAAACGGCTTGGACTAAAGATATTTCTTCGGGTTGCCATTGACGTGGCTGATGATTTTGACGCATGGAGATGCTGCCGATAATCTTGCCTTCAGATAGTAATGGCACAATTAACAGCGATCGCGCATTTGAGCGCAATGGTAAATCAATAAGAGTCCATTCTGGTTTCTCACGCAAATCAGTGATCGCGATCGGTTGCTTGGATTCGATTAAGGCGCGAAAAACTGGATTTGTGGAGATATTCACAATCGACTGTGGCAGTAAAGACTCTTCAGTGTCTTGAGAGTCTCTGATTATTTCATTAGAATCAATTAAATGCAGTCCCACACAACGTAAATGCTCTTCCTGTTCTGTCCATAGTGATAAGGCACAACTTTCAGAGTTTAAGGCTTGTCCTAGTTGTTGAGTGATTGAGGCAAAAATCTTTTGCGGATCGAGACTGGAGCGAATCGTACTGGTAATCGTGTTTAGTAAAGATTCGCGCTTGGCGAGTTCTTGAATACGATCATAGGCTCTAGCCCGCGAACTAACGATCGCGGCTCGATTACTAGCGAGCTCTATCAAATCTAATTCATCATTACTCCATTTATGAAGGCTTTCGCAGTGATAGAGCGCTAATATCGCTAGGCATTCTTTCTGAACTTCAAGAGGAATAAAGAGAATAGATTTAATATTTGCTTGGAGATAAATTGATTTATCAACTTCAGATATGCTTTGATCTTCTGCGATATCGCTAATCGCAAATATTCGCGATCGCAATATCAAGGTTCTAGATATTTCAGGCAGATTATCAATCGGTTGATTACCATAAGCAAAATAATCTTCTGAAAGTTCACCATTCTCAAATAGGCGCAAAATACTGCCCGAAACTTCAAAATTGCGCGCGATCGATTCGGCAATTGTGGCAATACTCTCGCGATAGTGATCTGCACTGTCAACTGATGAAGCGATCGCGTTTAGGAGTGACTGTTGGCGCAGAGTGCGGCGCAACTCTGCGGTGCGATTTCGCAAAATATTGTGGGTGTCGATCGCTTGACGTACAACACTCCTAAGTTCTACTTCATCCCACGGTTTAGTGACATATTTAAATACTTTGCAAGTATTAATCGCTTCGACCAAATCTGCAACATCGGTATAACCCGTCAAAATAATTCGCATTGTGTCAGGATATTTAATTGCCATTTGGCTCAAAAATTCCGTTCCACTCATGATCGGCATTCTTTGATCAGAGATAATTACCGCAACTTCTCCTTCTCGATCAAGTAATTCCAATGCTTCTAAGCCACTATTTGCGCGTAGAACTTCAAAATCTCGATAAAAAATTCGGAATAGCAAATCTAAGTTATCGGGTTCATCATCGATAACCAATAGTTTAGGTTTGGGGTTAAGTTGCGAACCCATGTAGAGATTTCTTCCTAAATAAACCTAACTTGGATATGAATATACTTTCTTTTGCATCATAACCGATCCCCCTTACGTCTTTTTGCCTAGAGTTCTCAGCCTTATAGCCATCTCTGCTTCTTCACGATCATCAAAATGGATTTTCTCGCGTCCAATGATTTGATAGTCTTCATGCCCTTTACCTGCAATTAAAATCGTATCGCCTGATTGAGACTCAGCGATCGCCATTTGAATGCACTTATGGCGATCGCCTTCGACTGTCATCGGCTTATCGCCAATATCGGCGGTGACTCCGACCATAACATCATCCAAAATACGCTGCATATCTTCAGTCCGCGGGTTGTCGGAAGTCACATAAACACGATCAGCAAGTCTAGCGGCGATCCCGCCCATCAATGGACGCTTAGTCCGATCGCGATCGCCACCACATCCAAACACACAAATTAATTCACGCTGCGTGAAGGGACGCATCGCTTTGAGTAAGTTTTCCAGACTATCAGGCGTGTGAGCATAATCCACCACCACCGTGATATCTTGATCATCGCTGACCTGCACCCGTTCTACGCGCCCAGGCACATTTGCGAATTCGGGCAAGTGGCTGACCACCTCGGCTAGACTCAGACCCATGTGCAGAGCCGTAGCGATCGCTGCCAAGATATTTTCGACATTAAAGCGTCCGACTAGCGGTGATCGAAAGGCGATCGCACCCTGTGGCGTATGCAAAATCCCAGTCGCCCCATTTGCCAAATAGGTGAGAGTTTCAGTATAAAAATCAGCCTGTGGATTGCTAATGCTATAAGTCCAGATCGGCTTACCTGCGAGCATGTGGATTAAACGTTGTCCAAAAGGATCATCAAAATTAATAATCGCCCTCCCTTGCAAATAGGTCTCGCTAAACAGTAAAGCCTTTGCCTGAAAATAGCTTTCTAGATCGTGGTGATAATCTAAATGATCTTGAGTCAAATTGGTAAATACAGCCACCTCAAACGGGCAACCCAACACGCGCCGCTGATCGAGAGCATGAGAGCTAACCTCCATCAAGCCGACATCGCAACCTGCGGCGATCGCCGATGCAAGTTGTGCCTGCAAGTCCACCGCAAAGGGCGTAGTATGTGTCGCCGTCAGCGAGTAGCCCGCCCAACGAGTATAAAGCGTCCCAAATAGAGCCGCCGCATATTGGGTTTGCAATAAGAACTCGATTAAGTGCGTAGTTGTGGTTTTGCCATTTGTCCCTGTCACACCCACCAGTTTCAGCTTTTGAGCAGGATAGCCATAAAACGCGATCGCCAATTTACTGCAAGCCACAACCACATCATCAACGGCAATTAAGCGCTCCTTGATCGCTAAATTATCAAAAGCTTCATGGGAGATGATCGCGGCGATCGCAGCTTGGGCGATCGCCTGTGGCGCAAACTTACCACCATCGACCTGAGTCCCCGTCATCCCAATAAATAAGTCCCCTGCTTGACAAGCTCGTGAATCAGTAATTAAACGCTTGATCTCTAACCCATCTAGTTCAGGATGAGGATTTTGATACCCTGCCAATGATAGCAATTGCCCTAAACGCATAATTCTTTCCCACAAGCAAAAACATCCCAGAATTCTGACACAAAATCTTCATCCGCACAAACTTAGTAAGCCTAAAAACCTAGAAGCGTAGGTCGTCTGTCTAGCAGATGACCTACGCTTCTAGGTTTTTGTTTTTTAGCTTCTAGAACCAAGTGCGATTAGAACCAAGTGCGATCGCTAATTGCGACTTGCATCTTACTAATTGCTTCATCGACAGAGATCGCCCCAAGTTCGCCATGCTTACGGCTGCGAATACTCAGAGTTTTTGCTTCGACCTCCTTCGCCCCAATGATCGCCATCACAGGGATTTTCTCCATCTCGCCTTTGCGAATTTGCTTTGCCATGCGATCGCCACTCCGATCTAACTGCACTCGTAAACCTACAGCTTTCATTCTTGCCGCCACTTGCTCAGCATATTCCATCTGACCATCAGACACCGCAATCAACTTAACTTGAGTCGGTGCCAGCCAGAGCGGGAAATCACCCGCATAGTTCTCAATTAGTACACCGATAAATCGCTCCACAGAACCGAAAAGCGCGCGGTGAATCATAATTGGTTGATGACGGACACCATCTTCACCGACATATTCCATCTTGAATCGTTCAGGTAAATTGAAATCTAGCTGAATCGTGGAACATTGCCAACGCCGCCCGATCGCATCTTCGATCTTGATATCGATTTTGGGGCCATAAAATGCACCACCGCCCTCATCGACAACATAGTTCCAACCTTTTTGATCGAGAGCCTGTTTGAGAGCATTGGTTGACTTTTCCCAAATCTCATCAGAACCAACGTATTTCTCTGGACGAGTCGAAAGGTTGATTTCATAATTCTCAAAACCAAAAGTCGAGAGAATCAATTCCGCAAGATTAAGAACACCGAGAATCTCCTGTTCGATTTGTGCCTCAGTACAAAAAATATGCGCGTCATCTTGCGTAAATCCGCGCACACGCATCAGTCCGTGCATAGTTCCAGATCGCTCATACCGATATACAGTTCCCAGTTCCGCATATCGAATTGGGAACTCTTTATAAGAATGCAACGTGTCTTTGTAAATCAACACATGGAATGGACAATTCATCGGCTTAAGCTGATAAACCTGATGCTCTACTTCCATCGGCTGAAACATACTTTCGCGATAGAAGTCATTATGTCCTGATATCTTCCATAGGTCGAGATTTGCCATGTGCGGCGTGGTGACAGCCTCATAGCCATTTTGGGCATGGGTATCTTTCCAGAACGTTTCGATCAGATTACGGATAATCGCTCCGCGTGGATGCCAAAAAACTAACCCGCCACCAGCTTCTTCTTGAATGCTAAACAGTTGTAAATCTTTGCCGATAGTACGGTGATCTCGGCGTTTGGCTTCTTCGAGCATATTGTGATAGGCAAGAAGCTGTTCAGGGTTTTCCCAAGCCGTACCGTAAATACGCTGGAGCATGGGATTTTTTTCATCACCTCGCCAATATGCCCCCGCAATGCTTTCCAATCCGAAAGCATCAGGATTAATGTCACCAGTAGTCTCAAGGTGAGGACCAGCACACAAGTCCCACCAAGGCTGTTTCTCAAACTTAGCTGGATCACCGATGAAATAGCGACTAATCGGTGGGCCTTCTGGAATGGCGGCTAGCAATTCAATTTTATAAGGCTCATTCAGTTTTTCGATTTCCGCAAGCATTTCAGAACGGGGCAATTCCTGACGCACGAGCGGCTGATTCCACTTGATGATCCGCTTCATTTCTTTCGCGATCGCCTTGAGGTCACTAGGCGTAAAATGCTCAGCGCGATCGAAATCGTAATAAAAGCCATTCTCAGTTGCAGGACCAATCGTCACTTTTGCATCAGGATATAACTTTTGGACTGCCATTGCCATCACATGAGAGCAAGTGTGGCGAATCCGCGCTAGTTTTTCGGCATCGGCTTGCCGCAGGATGTCGCTAGGTTTAATATCACTAGGCTTAATATCGCTAGGCTTTACTGCAACTGCATCCATAACTTGATGTCGTGACCTTACTTAATTTATTAAAAACTATACTTAGAGTTTACTATCTTAACTTTTTTTATTAGGTTATTTTATCGGATTGTATTGCTGGGAATGCGATCGCACTAAACATAGTTAGGACTTACGCAAAGGAAAAAATGATGTAAAAAGGAAGAAGGATTTGAGCAAAAGAAATGGCAGGAAAGTTTACCAAGTTAGATTATTGCCAGTA
>JAYTWB010000080.1:0-11810 GCA_043743655.1 Cyanobacteriota bacterium
CGCGCTGATTTCCATCCCCACGATCGGCATTGGCGCAGGAAATCAATGCGATGGGCAAATACTGGTTACTCACGATATCTTAGGTCTGTCTGATTATGCTCCTCCCTTTGCGCGACAATACGCTGATTTGCAAACTGTGATCACCGAAGCTGTTCAGCATTATTGCCAAGATGTTCGCGATAAGTCATGAGTAAGCAATAAGATCGCTTTTATTTGCGCGATCGCAAGACTTGTAGACTACCACCCGCATAGAGTTGACAAGATTCGACTTTAAACCCAGATTTGCTGAGAATCTGAGTGAGATCAGTGTTCAGTAACTGCCAAGCCGTCTCCGTCTCAAATAGCCATAAAAAAGTTGCCACAGGTAGCCAGAACAACGGATTGGTGGGGCGGTGAAAATCGATAATGATGAACTGTCCCGCAGGAGTCAAAACCCGATTTACTTCTTCGATGATTTGCCGCAACTGCTCTGCATCCATCTCGTGCATTGCCGTATTTGTAATTACCAGATCGAACTGGCGATCGCTAAATGGCATCTTTTCCGCAAAAGATTCTACATATTTAGCTTGCGGCACATTTTGTTTGGCGCGTTGAATTGCGATTGGTGAAGCATCCAAACCCGTGACATTTTGAGAATGCTTGACCAGTTCTCTAGTTGCCTGTCCTGCGCCACAACAGAGATCAAGGATTTTTGTATCAAGATTAATCTCCAAATCACGCAAAAACAATTGATGAAAGCGTTTTTCACCACCAACACTGAGCGCAGCAAGTGCTGATACTGCATCATAAAACCATTGATAGCGATAACTCCAGTCACGCAAGATCGTAGTCATTGGAGAAACTCCAGCCATTTATGTATGTCATGAGATAGATTTTCGCATCGCTTTCGGGTGTGTATGTCGATACAGGTATGTTTTGTTAGCGCCTTTGCGATCGCTTGTTTTTCTTCGCTCTGTTGATCAAAATACAATTCAAAATACAGTTGGTATTCGATTTGAAACTCGGCATTATTCAACAAAGTCGGCACAAGCGCGATCGCAATGCGATCGCCACAAACCATTGGTTTAAAAAAATCAATACTGGCATGAATAATCGGAACGGCGATCGGTTCCGATCCAAAAAAAGACTTAAGGGTAATCCCTGAGGCTTCGAGGGAGGCTTCATAAGCTTCATGGCACAGCGATAATCCATTGGCAAAGTACACGACTCCTGCCGCGTCAGTGTCACAAAAATGAATTGTGCGATTGTAAACAAAAGATTTAGTCATTGCGTCCCATCACTTCAGCCATACGATTGATTTTAGTCATTAGTTTCTCAAAATCTGCAAAGTTGAGCGACTGAGGACCATCCGACAAAGCTCGCTTAGGATTGGGATGAACTTCAATCATCAGTGAGTCAACACCCGCGGCGATCGCGGACAAGCTCATCGATGGTACAAACTCTGACCAACCAGTTCCATGACTAGGATCGACCATAATTGGCAAATGGGTTAACTTCCGCAAGACAGGAATTGCCGCTAAGTCGAGAGTATTGCGAGTATATTCGCGATCAAATGTCCTAATTCCGCGTTCACAAAGAATTATCTGCGAATTTCCTTCGGCGAGAATATATTCAGCAGCCATCAGCCAGTCGTCAATTGTCGCCGCTAAACCGCGCTTAAGCAGAACTGGTTTATTTTGTTTCCCGACTTGCTTTAGTAATGAAAAATTTTGCATATTGCGTGCGCCAATCTGCAACACATCCGCAACTTCTGCGATTTTTTCAATGTCAGCCGTATCCATCACTTCCGTAATAATCCCCAGCCCACTCGCTTGTCTTGCCGCCGCAAGCAGGGATAGAGCGCTCTCACCATGCCCTTGAAATGCATAGGGAGACGTGCGCGGCTTGTATGCACCACCACGCAAAAAATGTGCGCCTGCGGCTTTCACCCGCATCGCAGTTTCGACAATCATTTCTTCATTTTCCACCGAGCAGGGTCCCGCCACGATCACTAAAGGCTGATTTTCACCGATCGCCACATCCCCATTAGGTGTGGGTACGATGATTGTGCTTGACTCGTTTTGGCGATATTCACGACTAGCGCGTTTAAAGGGGCGTTCCACTCGGAGGACGGTCTCAATCCAATCACTTAATTCTTCAATACGATGGCAGTCAAGGCTTGCCGTCTCACCGACTAGCCCTAAGACAACTTTATGCTTACCAACAATTTTTTCGGGTGATAATCCCCAGCCAGATAGTTCATCACATATGCGCGCAATCTCGGCTGCGGGAGTTCCTATTTTAGTTACTACGATCATGGCTAGTCTCCTTTATTGTTTGGATTTGCAATTAGTTCGAGTAATTTAAAGTGTCCTTCAATTAAAGACTAAAATAGATACTTCGATTAAAATTTCTTAATATCTGGGCAATCGTATAGTGCTAATCCAATCAGACTGGCTCAAAAGCTTGCGTGAGCGCTTATTTGACCCTGAGTTGGGTGCGATCGCGATTATTTATTTTGTGCAGGGAGCAATGGCGCTCTCACAATTGGCGGTGAGTTTCTTCCTTAAGGATGATTTAGGACTTACTCCTGTCGAAGTCGCCTCAATGATCGGAATTACGATGCTGCCCTGGACGATCAAGCCGCTATATGGTCTAATTTCTGATGGATTTCCTGTCTTCGGTTATCGCCGCCGCCCTTATTTATTGCTATCGAGTGTTTTAGGTGTTTTCGCATGGGGCAGTATGGCGCTGTGGGTATCAACGCCATTTTGGGCGATCGCGATGATTGCCACAGGCTCACTATCGATGGCTTTCTCAGATGCGATCGCGGATGCCTTAATCGTGCAACGCGCCAGACTAGAAGCTGATGGCGATGCTGGTTCCTTACAATCATTTAGCTGGATGGCTTCATCGGTTGGAGCGATCGGTTCGGCTTATTTGAGTGGTTATTTGTTAGAGCATTTCGGGTCGCGGATTGTTTTTGAAGTTACGGCAGTTTTACCGCTTTTAGTCGGTATTGCGGCTTTTGCGATCGCCGATCCGCCTATGTCGGCGATTTTTATTGTTGCCCCTGATCCTTTAACGCCTGACTCTAAGCCAGCAACTTTGTCTCGAAATTCGCAAAAATGGATGTCGATTAAAGCAAATCTCGTGCAACTTCGCCAAGCCTTCAGCAATAAGGCAATTTGGCTACCTGCGGCTTTCTTGTTTTGTTGGCAAGCCACGCCAAGTGCGGATACTGCCTTTTTCTATTTCACCACTAATGAACTAAACTTCAATCCAGAGTTTCTTGGCACAATCAGATTTTTTGCAAGTTGGGCAGGATTATTTGGCGTATGGATGTTTCAGCGATTTTTTAAAGCTGTACCAACGCGGACAATTTTCTTCTGGACGACAATTATCTCAACGGTGTTGGGACTAACCAGTCTACTGCTCGTCACCCATGTAAATCGATCGCTAGGAATCGGCGATCGCTGGTTTACTCTTGGTGATAGCTTGATTTTGACAGTTGCAGGTCGGATTGCCTTTATGCCCGTTTTAGTTCTGGCGGCACGGCTCTGTCCTGAAGGCATTGAGGCGACATTATTTGCCCTATTGATGTCGGTGCTAAATATTTCTGGTTTATGTTCATTTCAACTGGGTGCAGGGTTGACTTATTTACTTGGTGTGACTGAGTCTAATTTCGATAATCTGTGGCTATTGATTTTGATTGCCAATCTCAGCAGTCTGCTACCACTTCCGCTTTTAAATTGGTTGCCTGATGAGAAGGCGAAGCCAGATATACCTTCACCTCAACCCCTTGCCATAGGAGAGAGCCTTTAAAACTGATAAGTAACCTAACCAAAAGGGTTGTTCCACCCGCTACGCGGGCGGAACAACCTCTGGTTTTGGGTTTTAATTATGCCTAGCTACTTAACTGGATTGCAAAGAGTTATATTTTTATTTGTCGCATAGAGTGATTACCATGAGTCGAATCAAGCAACAAGATCGTCTACAAGAACAAATTATCAAGTCAAGTCAAGCTAAAACTGAACTCTGTAGCGATATCTATGTCGTGGCGGCTTTTTATCATTTTACTGATTTGTCGGATTATGAGACTCTACAAGCTCCACTCAAAGAGTTTTGTGATAGATATCAACTCAAAGGGACAATCCTGCTCGCCAAAGAAGGAATTAACTCCACGATTGCAGGTAGTCGAGAAGCGATCGCTGCTTTATTAACTTATTTGCGTAACGATCCGCGTCTACAGAACTTGGAACATAAAGAATCCTATTGTGAAGGAATTCCATTTCAGCGCATGAAAGTGCGACTAAAAAAAGAAATTGTGACTCTAGGTGTACCTGATATCGACCCTAGACATCGGGTTGGCATTTATGTCGATCCTCAAGATTGGAATGCCT
The DNA here is from genome assembly GCA_043743655.1 of Cyanobacteriota bacterium. GTDB lineage: Bacteria > Cyanobacteriota > Cyanobacteriia > Pseudanabaenales > Pseudanabaenaceae > Pseudanabaena. Next base: position 4,383 of record JAYTWB010000080.1, read on the forward strand.
TGATCAATGATCCCGATGTGGTGATCATCGATACTCGCAATAACTATGAAGTGGAATTTGGTACATTTAAAGGAGCCATTAATCCTAATCTAGAAACTTTTGGTGAGTTCCCAGACTATGTGCGATCGCAATTAAATCCTGAGAAACATCAAAAAGTCGCGATGTTCTGCACAGGTGGAATCCGTTGTGAAAAAGCGAGTGCTTATATGCTGTCTCAAGGATTTGATGAGGTATATCACTTGAAAGGCGGCATTCTCAAATATTTAGAAGAAGTCCCCGCTGAAGAAAGTATTTGGGAAGGTGAATGTTTTGTTTTTGACGATCGCGTTAGCATCAATGTAATATCCCCGCCCTAAAGATTTTGCGAGATTTTGCGAAGATTAACTTGCGATCGCGGTTAATGAGATGTCAAAATATGAATGATTGACAGCGATCGCGGTTCGAGCCGTCTCTCCTGATAAGATATTTGTTGGTAATAGCGAAAACAACTATGCTTGGTAAAACCCTAACTGGGCGCTATAAAATCGTCAAGCAACTCGGCGGCGGTGGCTTTAGTCAAACATTTATTGCCGAAGATGGATATTTGCCTGATCGCCCTTTGTGTGTGATCAAGCAACTCAAACCTGCGTCATCTCAAGCAGAAGTGTTGCGGATTTCGCGCGAACTATTTGATAAAGAGGCTAAAGTTTTATATCGATTAGGAAAACATGATTGTATTCCCAGTCTGCTGGCTCATTTTGAAGAAGATGAAGAGTTTTTCTTGGCGCAAGAACTGATCGAAGGTAATGTCTTGAGTCAAGAAATTAAATCTGGTCGATGTTGGGGAGAAGAATACACGATTGATTTTTTGACTGATATTGCCTCAACCCTTGATTTTGTGCATCGGCAGCAGGTAATTCATCGCGATATCAAGCCGAGCAATCTAATTCGCCGCGATCGCGATCGCAAAATTGTCTTAATAGATTTTGGGGCTGTCAAGGAAGTTAGCACCCAATCCATTAATCAATCGTTCATCAATCAATCGGTTAGTCAATCAGGAAATACTTCGAGTCTGGTGATTGGCTCTCCCGGCTATATGCCCAATGAGCAGTACAGTGGCAAGACCATATTTGCGAGTGATATCTACGCGATCGGGATCATTGCCATCCAAGCCTTAACAGGATTATTACCCAATCAAATTCCTGAAAATCCTTTGACAAGTGAGTTTTGCTGGCGCGATCGCATTGAAGTCACACCAACATTAGCGGATGTGATCGATAAAATGGTGCGTTTTGATTTTCGACAACGCTATCAATCGATAAATGAATTGCTTGAAGCCATCGAACCTTTACGAACGCGATCGCTAGCTCAGACTATTTTGAGCGAAATTAGCCCACCACTTTTAGAGAAATTACCGATTACGCCTGACACTTCCCAAAGTCTGATGCAAGAAATCTCTGATGATCTGGAAATGAGTGCAGACCCAATCAGAGCAAAGAAGTTAGTGTGCTTGGTATGCACAGGGATTTTAGAAAATGATCTGAAGCGTTTAGATAATTTTAGCTTTGTGGAGTTACTGGAAGATATCTATCAGCAATATCCGACTATTGAATCTCTAAAAGAGAACTTAGTCAAATCAGTCAGAACTATCGCTGTCCACAAGCAACGTCAATATCTAATAGTTGCCAAAATTGTCTTTAACGCGGCTTCTAAGTTTTATCAACAATCAATCGCCTCAGTGATGGCGGAGACCATTGACCCATCTGTACCAGATTCTCATTCGCAACCAGTTATTCCTCAAATTTCTTATGCCGTTAGTCATTTGGTGATTAATGCTGATTCCGCACAACTTGTTACTCCATTTGCTTCACATATTCATACTTCTCATCATCAATCTAACTTCGCGCAAGAAAAGCGATCGCTTACTGATGATCTGTATCTCAATGAGAATCTTGATGAAAATCTCGATGAGGAGCCAGACATTTATGCTTTGGCTGTCCATGATATTGATATCGATGCTCAACAAATACGCCTAAAGAAGCTTCTATTATACGCCTATCAAGATGTTTGGGAAAATGATCTGAGCCAATTAAACAGTGTGGATTGGATAAGTCTCTTAAAAGAACTAATTTCCTTTATGCCCACTTTCCCGCAATTAATAGCTCTAATTCAAGAGGCAGTACAAAGAGTTTCTAAACCAGTAGAGTATGTAGCGATCGGCAATTTACTGCTTACAAAATTAGAACGTCTCTATCCTGACAGTTTTGATATTGATAGGTTTGATCCTGATAGCTTTAGCGCGATCGCGCCAGTGGTTAATCAACCTGATCATCAACTTAATCACCAAGTCCCTGACAAAAGCGATCGCAAAATTCCCTTTGACCCCAAAATTGCGAATGATCTTTTTGACTTGCGGCTAGAACTAATGCGGTTTACGAATTCGATGAGAGCCAAGATTTTGCTATTTTCTGCACTTTATTATCCTTTTGATCCTGATCGCGATAACTGGCATGATTTAAAAACTCATCGACTAGACGGATTATTGCGCCAACTATTTTATGCTTATCCTTCATTTGTTAAAGCTGAAAAATCGATCTGGGAAACAGCGCGATCGCTAAGTGAACCAACCGTCTATGCCCAATCTGCTAATTACATTCTCCAAGCCATCAAAGTTTTGTATGATCAACTTGAGGCGCGATCAATGGAGCATCCCGCTGATGGTGACGATCAAGATGATGACTGCACTCAACCCAGTGCGATCGCCTTCAGACAGGATGATGATGATTCTTGCCAGTTTGGATAATTCACAATAAAAGTTCTAGCAGTAAAACTTCTAAAAATAAAATCTCTAACTATGGATGCAGCACTTACTTCTCAAGATATTTTGCGCCGTTACGCTAAAGGCGATCGCGACTTTAGTGGGCTCAATCTCAGTGGTGTCAATCTTAGTGGCGCAAATCTCAGTCGGACTGATTGGCTAGATGTTAATTTTGCCAAAGCTTATCTAAATAGTACCGTCTTTACCTTTGCTTGCTTGACTCGCGCAAATATGCGCGCAGCCGTGATAGTCGGCGCAAATCTATGTGGCGCGAACCTCAACCAAGCGAGTCTCAGCAATGTCAATCTATCCAATGCCGATTTGCATGGCGCAAGTCTCCAAGGCGCAACGCTCTTTGGGGCTAATCTTAGCCTTGCAAATTTAATGGATGCGAACTTAATTGATGTAGATATGCGAACCGTTAATCTGAGTGGAGCGAACCTGAGCGGAGCCTGTATGCGCGGCGCAAATCTTCGCCAAGAGCGAGCGATCGGTGATCAGCATGAAATCGATGCTGGCAAAAAGAGGCGGAGTATCGCAAATCTAACTGCTGCAAATCTATCAGGGGCTGACTTGCGCGGCGCAAATCTATCGGGTGCTGATTTGTATAAAGCCGACCTGCGCGGCGCAAATCTCCAAGAAGCAACTCTAAGCGGAGCGAACCTTAGCGAAGCGAAGCTTAATAATGCCAATTTGCGAGGTATATTTCTGACTGAGGCAAATCTTAGTCGGGCGACTTTTTTAGGAGCGATATTAGATAATGCCAAATTAGAACGAGCGATCATGATCGATGCTAATTTGAATGGAGTTTCGCTACGAGGCGCAGTAATGCCAGACGTTAAAGCAAGTCGTGTGCAGATGCAGGGAGCTGATCTAACTGATGCCAAGTTCTCTCGAGCCGATCTTAGTCGAGCCGATCTTAAAGGCGCAATTATGGTGCGGACTAATCTGATTGAAGCCTATCTCGCGCGGACTAATCTGGCTAATGTGGATTTAACGGATGCAGTTCTCAATCGTGCTGAGTGGAGCAGTGCCAATCTTGTCGGCGCAATTCTAAAGGGAGCCACGCTCCCTGATGGCAAAGTGCATAAGTAGCTAGGCATAATTAAAACCCAAAATCAGAGGTTGTTCCGCCCGCTACGCGGGCAGAACAACCCTTTTGGTTTTTAGGTTACTTAAGTAATCTTTTTTTTAACCATGTCGATTCACTTCCTGTTGTAGCCATTCATCGATAGGTTGACCATCTTTGCGAACGAGTTCTATCTCAACAAGTACGACAGAATTGGCACCGACTGGAGCCATTTTTTGGTGGAAGCGGATTAAATAATCTTTGGGATTATGATTACGCTCTTTTAGCCAATCTTGGACTTTGAGTTCGGCAAAGAGTGATTGTCCTTGCTCAAACATGCGTGTGATCTGCATTCTAATTGTAAAAGGATTGAGTTGCGGCATAAATTTTTTCTATCTTTTTAATACAAGATAATACAACTCGCCGTCACCTTTGATTAAACCAGCCCGTTGTTTGGCGCGATCGCCTGTTCCCATAAAGATATCGGCACGTCCTGCACCCCGAATCGCGCCGCCAGTATCTTGATCGAGGACAAAGCGCTGGATGGATCGGAGTTCGAGTTTACCTGTGATCGGATTTTCAAAAGGAATCTCGGTACGGACGATCGCAATACCACCTGCGGGAAATATTTTTTTGTCAGTGGCGATTGATCGCTCGACCGTGACTGGCAAGCCCAGACTGCCTGTGGCGGGTCTGCCATTGGTTTCACGAAAAAAGACAAAGCTAGGATTACGGTTTAAGTAAGTAACTAAATCTTGAGGATTATTTTTAAAGTATTCGATTAAAGTCTGTAAGGTGACATCTTCGAGACGCATTTTGCCATCGCGAACGATCTCCGCCCCAACTGATCGATATGGTTGATCAGTTTTACCTGCATAGCCAACTGTCAATAAATCACCATCAGGCAACTCAAGTCTTGCTGAACCCTGCACATGCACTAAAAAAGCTTGAAAGCGATCGCTTAACCAAGCAATCTCTAAACCTGACATCTGCTGACTGCCTTCGAGCATTGCCCGTGTCGGATGTGGCGATCGCCATTGATCAAAATCAGGTGGCAACCGATAGAGCGGATACTGAAACTCTCCCGTCCGCTTACGGCTTGCCTTATACACGGCTTCGTAATACCCTGTAAACTGCATTGTGCCATTGCCATCGCGTCCCACTGACTGATACAGATCAAATTCGCGGTTAACGGCTTGCTGTAAATCTTTGGCAGTGCGTGACACCTGCACAAGTCGATGAAACCGCACTAAACTACGTTCCATCAGATTGCGACTAATTCCTGCTACAGGATAACGTTTGTCTGCTGATGGGGTTTGAATGTACTGAATACTATTGGCGATCGCTTGCAAAAGATTTGGGCGATCGCTTTCTAACAAGTCATCGGTGATATCAAGAGTGAGTGGATTTGCCCGCAAGACTACGGCTTGAGCAACTTTTAGTTCTGCCGCTTCAGCGGGCATTTGAAAATCGGTCTGCATGTAGCAAGGTGGGACGGCACAAATCAATCCCACCCAAGTGGCAAATAATAAGTCGCCGCCTCGATACAAAACCGATTGCCAAGAAGGTTGTCGATAAGGTTGTCGATAAAGTTGCTGATGTAGTGGCGATCGCTTCGCTTTGCTTAATCTACTTGTGTTTCTTGTATTCAAACTATGGGAACCGATCACCCGTATAAACTCCTGATTAAATAGTGCTAGATGATATACCGCGCTTCGTGCTTTACGCCATCATTTATTAGGTTTTTGTTAGTTGCTGTGACGATCAATATGGCTATACTTGACGTTAATACTAACTCGTTGTTCGTAATTAGGGACTTTTTCTTTATAGCTTAAGATGGTTACTGAGCTTACAAATTTTATTGACCATGCTACGAATTACTGAGATTAAACTTCCCCTCGATCATCCTGAAGATGCGCTTAAATCTGCCATTCTCAAAAAGCTGCAAATTAAGCCAGAAGAAATAATTAGTTATTCCATTTTTAAACTTAGTTATGATGCCCGAAAGAAAACAGATATTTATCTAGTTTACATCGTTGATATAGAGACTATTTTAGAAAAGCAATTAGGCGATCGCTTCAAAAACGACCCTCATGAGATGCTTACTCCAGATATGAGTTATCGTTATGTCGCAAAGTCTCCTAGCAATATGACAACTCGTCCAATCGTGATTGGCATGGGACCCGCTGGGATGTTTGCTGGGCTGATTTTAGCGCAAATGGGATTTCGTCCAATTATTTTAGAACGCGGAAAAGCAGTCCGCGATCGCACAGCGGATACTTTTAACTTTTGGAAAGGAAAAGCGGAATTTAATCCCGAATCTAATGCTCAGTTTGGCGAAGGCGGCGCAGGAACTTTCTCGGATGGCAAACTCTATAGCCAAGTCAAAGACCCCCAACATTACGGACGTAAAGTTCTGACTGAATTTGTGAATGCTGGGGCATCTCAGGAGATTTTCTATATTAATAAACCGCATATTGGCACATTTAAGCTAGTCGGCATTGTCCAAAATTTTCGCGCCCAAATCGAAGCCCTCGGTGGTGAAATTCGTTTTCAAAGTCGAGTAGAAGATATTGATATTCGCAATGACAAAGCCCATGGCGTGACTCTCGCGAGTGGAGAATATATCGCCAGTAATCATATCGTTCTCGCAATCGGACATAGCGCTCGCGACACCTTCCAAATGCTCTACGATCGCGGCGTTTATATCGAAGCAAAACCATTCTCGATTGGTTTTAGAATTGAGCATCCGCAAGATTTAATTGATCATGCTAGATTTGGCGATCGCGCAGGAAATAAAATATTGGGTGCGGCTGATTACAAATTAGTTCATCATTGTCAGAATGGACGCTCTGTTTATAGCTTCTGTATGTGTCCAGGTGGTCTAGTCGTAGCCGCAACTTCGGAAGTTGGTCGAGTCGTTACTAACGGGATGAGCCAATATTCTCGCAATGAACGCAATGCCAATAGCGGTATCGTTGTTGGCATTACGCCCGATGACTATCCCGATCATCCCCTCGCAGGTATTGAATTTCAGCGCCAATTAGAATCTCGCGCTTTTGAGCTTGGTGGTAGAACTTATGCGGCTCCTGCTCAACTTGTTGGTGATTTTCTCGCCGATCGCCCTTCTGGTGATCTCGGTACGGTCAATCCATCCTATACCCCAGGAATAAATCTATGCGATCTTAGTCTGAGTTTGCCAGACTATGCGATCGCGGCTATCCGCGAAGCACTTCCTGCTTTCAACAAACAAATTAAGGGCTTTGCGATGGAAGATGCACTGTTAACTGGTGTGGAAACGCGAACGTCTTCGCCAATTAGGATTAAACGTAATGAGAGCTATCAAAGTTTAAATACAGAAGGTCTATTTCCCACAGGTGAAGGAGCAGGATATGCAGGTGGGATTCTCTCAGCGGGAATTGATGGAATTAAAGTGGCGGAGGCTGTGGCTTTGAATATAAATATTTAGGACTTACGCAAAGGAAAAAATGATGTAAAAAGGAAGAAGGATTTGAGCAAAAGAAATGGCAGGAAAGTTTACCAAGTTAGATTATTGCCAGTA
>JAYTWB010000081.1:0-3020 GCA_043743655.1 Cyanobacteriota bacterium
ACGCTGACGAATTTCTTTTTCGGTAAAGCTGCGTAATTCATTGCAAAGCGCTTGCAGAAATTCGGGTGGTTGGGCAAGGTCACAAACTTTGGTTTGCTGTGACTCAGCGAGATTAGCGACATTACTCCAGTTAGAGTTGTTTTTGGCAGCCCGAAAAATCTCTAGTCGCTTGTTTTCGATCGCGTTGACGGCGGCGGAGTAGCGAGTTATCTGATCGTCACCCAAAGCGGCTTGGGCAAGAATATTATTTAACGGCATTATGCTTAACTGCATTGGACTTGGTTGCGTTAGGCTTGAGGAAGTTTGCGCGATCGCTCTCTCGCTGTTGATGAGAGGCAGCGCGATGGCGGACATGGCAACACATAACCCCAGCAGGCTAGCAGTACCTATACATTTATTTAGGTTATTTAGATAAATCGAAAGCTTCTGAGGCAGCTTATTCATAATTTAATCAAAGAGTATCGACAAGAACACTAGGGACGTAGATTTATAGACTTAAACTGGCTGGTTTTGTTGCCGCAAATATGACTGAATAAAAGGCTCAAGATCGCCATCCATCACATTTTGAATATTCGTAGTTTCTTCACCTGTGCGTAAGTCTTTGACTAACTGGTAAGGGTGAAAAACATAGTTACGAATTTGGTTGCCCCAAGCGGCTTCGACAATATCGCCGCGAATATCGGCGATTTTTAGAGCGCGTTGTTCTTGGGCAATAATTAATAACTTAGCTTTAAGCAATCGCATCGCATTATCTTTATTTTGCAACTGCGATCGCTCTTGCGTACAGCGGACGGAGATGCCTGTGGGTAAATGAGTAATTCGTACCGCCGTCTCTACTTTGTTAACATTTTGACCACCCTTACCACCTGCTCTGGTGGTGGTAATTTCTAACTCTTTGGGATCAATTTCTAGGTCAACGTCTTCTTCTAGTAATGGCATGATTTCTACCCCCGCAAAACTGGTTTGCCGCTTATCATTGGCATTAAAAGGTGAAATCCTGACTAGGCGATGTGTGCCTTTTTCAGGCGCAAGATAGCCATAAGCATATTGTCCATGCACAAGCAGAGTTACCGATTTGACACCCGCTTCTTCACCCTCAGATATCTCCGATATTTCAACTTTGTAGCCTTGTGATTCACAAAAACGGGTATACATCCGCAGCAACATTTCTGTCCAGTCTTGCGAGTCAGTGCCACCTGCACCTGCATTGATTGTTAGTACCGCATCATATTTGTCATATGTCCCTGATAGCAACTGTTCTAAGTCCCAGCGATCCATTTCTTGCAACAACTGGGCTAGACTTTGTTTGGCTTCAATTGCTAAAGTTTTGTCATCTTCAATGGCTAACAATTCGGCGATCGCTTCCAGATTTTCGATATTTGTCCGCCAGCGATCGAACTTTTCGAGATATGATTTCAGCGCATCTAGTTCGCGCATTGTTTTTTGAGCTTGGCTGCTATTTTCCCAAAATTCGGGTTGGGCGGCTGTTTGTTCTAAGTCACTAATTTTAGCCGCGATCGCAGGTACGTCAAAGATAGTCCTGAGCAATGCTCAGGCGCTGCGATAAAAGTTGAGTTTGGCGTGCGATCTCGGTAACGTCCACGGCGATATTTCTCTAATGTAAATTCTTTATAAGACTAGCAGAAAGAAGAGATGCCGCTTGGTAACACCTCTCTTTTCTAGGATTGCGATAGACAAATCCATAGATAAATTCGTAGATATTCGTAAGATAAATAAACTAATAAACATATGCCAGAACAAATCCATGACGAAAGCGAAATTAGTGTCAATTTTACCTCTGACCATATTTTGGTGGTGACTGATAGTGGCGGAACTCGTAAAATGCCACTGGTTGAGGATAAATATACAGTTGGTCGTGAGGCAGACAACACCGTGCGACTAAACTCTGATTTTGTGTCGCGATATCACGCGGTTTTGATCAAAGTACATCATCGCGATCGCCCTGAGACTTATCGAGTTATCGATGGTAATGATTTAGGAAAGCTCAGTAAAAATGGGATTGTCCTAAATGCAATGCAACAAATTTCTGCTTATGATCTTCAAAATGGTGATATTGTCACCTTCGCGCCTGAAGTACATATTTTGTATCTTGCCCCAAAACTAATTTGAGGTTTTTGATAAAAAATCTAGCTGTAGAATATCTGACTGTAGAATAAAGTAAAGCGAGATTAAATCAAATGTCCACCATTAGCATATACTTCTCGCTAGTCAGCGACATCTACTTCCTTTTTTGGTGAGCTAATGAGCGAAACACACGTTAGTCACACGCTATTAATTACAGATGCGAGAGGTAGTAGAAAACTCGTACTTGATAGCTTAAAGTACACAATCGGGCGGGACGTGAATAATAATATTCAGCTTTATTCACGATTTGTCTCGCGTCAGCACGCCGTATTGCTTCGAGTTCCTGGGGAAGGTGGGGGATATTTGTATAAAATTATTGATGGAGATTTGGCGGGCAAGCCTAGCGTCAATGGCGTAATTATTAATCATCATGTGAAATTAGCGTCTTCTTATGATTTGCGAAATGGTGATGTGATTACGCTTGCTCCAAATGTGGAATTAACCTACTTAAATAGCTAACCCAAAAAATTTAAGGCGGCGCGAAGCGCCGCCTTAAACTTTTTGGGTTAGCAAAAATGATGATCGCAGTAATGTTTTTACCGACATTTTTACAGGCATTTTTGCTGACGATTTCTAGTTTGTGCAGGTTAGAACCAGATGAAACAATGACATATCGTAAATCCGCAATTTGGCTTAATTGCAACACATATGGCAATTGTTTTATCCGATCAACAAAATATAGACTTGCTGCTAACTTTAGTGAAGTTGGTAATCGCTCTAGGCGCGATCGCGATCGCCTTGTTGCTACTTTTTTGGCTACGTCTGAGAAAGCTAGAAAAACGCATGTATTTGGCTCGAAGGCAGTTAAAGTCTCGATTTGGGAAAATCAAAATCACAGGTAAAAGCGCACCCCAAAAATCACGCGTGACTCAAGT
>JAYTWB010000082.1:0-13693 GCA_043743655.1 Cyanobacteriota bacterium
AATGAGCTTTTGGCAAACCATCTTCTCCATAGCTTTCTAGAGTGTTAGCACCACCATTTAGTAACCATCCTTTCCAAGTCAGTGAGTTTTCATTAGTACTAAAAGCATCAAGACACATCTGCTCATGGTTACCCCTCAGACAGGTATGACCATTGTCTATTACCCAACGCACAACGTCAGCACTACGGCTACCGCGATCGATTAAGTCGCCCAAAAAGAATAATTTGTCGTCAGGACTGTACTTAATGAAGTCAATTAATTTCATCAAGCCGTCAAATTGACCATGAATATCGCCGAATACAAATCGAGTCAACTTATCTCACCCCATATCACAAATGGTGAAAACAAAAATAGAGCGCCTAAAGCTAGCGATCTCCAGCAACAAGGAATAAATATCTAGTGGTTTGATCAAGTGAGATACAAATTTTAAAGGGATTAACTTTTGATCTATGCTGTCTATTTTATGACAGATTTTCTTTGATTTTGTTCCATTAGTTTTTGGTGTTGCTAACTATAGCGCTTTACGCTCTAATCAGACTGAAGCAGTTTTTTAAAATTTGGGATGACTAGAGCCATTCACGCCTAAGTATACTTTTATGTCTAACGGATTGTTTAACGGATTTATCAGCATCGACAAGCCACCGATTATTACCGCTCATGGCTGTGTGAGTAAGTTACGAAAGTTGCTTAAGCAAAAAAAAATTGGTCATGGCGGCACTCTTGATCCGATGGCTACGGGCGTTTTGCCGATCGCAGTTGGTAACGCCACCAGACTTTTGAGGTTTTTACCCAGTGGTAAAGCTTACAACGCCAAAATTAGATTTGGAATTATTACAAATACTGATGACATCACAGGTGAAGTTATCAGCGATCGCCCTTGTTCAAATTTAACTTTGGAGGTAGTTCAAGAATTTTTACCATTATTTCAAGGCAAGATTAGTCAGCGCCCTCCTGCTTTTAGTGCAATCTGGATCGATGGTGAGCGTCTTTACAATCTTGCTCGCCGAGGCGAAATTGCTGATGCCGATATTCCGATCCGTTCCGTGGAAATCACTGAAATTAGAGTATTAGGATGGACTAAGGGTGATTATCCAGAGCTAGATGTGGCGATCGCTTGTGGGGCTGGCACATATATTCGGGCGATCGCTCGCGATTTAGGTGAAAAGCTCGGCTGTGGGGCAACATTGTCAGGATTACAACGCACTCATAGCAATGGTTTTGATCTAGAGTCCAGTCTGTCTTTTGATCAAATTGCCGAATGTTTACGAGCCGATAATCTCAAAATTCTTGCGCCCGATCATGGTCTACATTTTTTACCGATGTTGACTTTTGATGAAGATGCGACTAAGCGTTGGCGGATGGGACAGGCGATCGCAATCCCAGAAGATTTTCTTGTTTCGCAATATGCCCGCATATATGGCTACGATCAAGAATTTTTAGGTGTGACTGAAGTTTGTGAAGCAGGCTTACAGCCGCTAGTTGTTTTAAAACCGATAAATTAACCGATAAATCAAAAAGAGAGCGCTTTGCGCTCTCTTTTTGATTTATCGGTTTTAACCTAGATTTTGCTCGTCAACTTAGTTAACAGTTGATTAGACCTTTGCAAAAATCCCTTCATGCTATCCGCATCAAAGCTTTTTTGTGCCATCAACGCTAAGTCATAGACATGGGCGCAAATCAAGTTTTCCAGCTCCAAAGATTCTGACTTGCCGCCGACAACGATTTGGTTGCTATCAAGCTCGATCAGCTTTGTCATCAACGGATGCGCTGTATTGACCAGCAATACATGATCTTCAGGGAAACTGACCGTAGTACCTTGTTGCATCATTGCCATCATTTCTTGCATCCGCCGCGCTGACTCTGGCAACAAAATAATCGCAGGTGGCGCAGCAGCAGGATCGTCTGATTTAATCGCCTCAGTGCGAATTACTAACTTTGGCTTGTTCAACGCAGCACGGAAAATATCTTGAAGATGATCGCTCTTAGTCTTGTTAGTTTTAGGATCGACAATCTCAGTGTTAGATTCTTTATCAACTAAGCGATCGTCAATTTCGGCATCAACCCGTGCAAATTTAATATCTTGAAACTCGCGTTCAAGAAAACTAATAAAATGACTATCGATAAAAGCATCAAAAGTGAGAACTTCTAAACCTTGATTTTTATGTAATTCGACATAAGTACCTTGAGCGATCGGATCGGAAGTATAGAAAACTTGGTTCTCATGCTTCTCTTTATTGCGCTCTAGATAAGCTTGGAGAGTTGTATAGTTGCCGCTTTCGCTCTTAACCTCCTCATCTTCGCTAGTGGTCGCATAGACCAAAATATCCTTGATTTGCTGATAGAACTTATCGCTGTTCATCGAGCCAAACTTCATGAAGATACTGATATCTTGCCAGCACTTTAGAAATTCTTCGCGAGATTCGTTATACAGAGAGCTGAGGCGATCGCCTACTTTTTTAGCAATAAAATCTTGAATTTTGCGAACCTTAGGATCGCCTTGCAAGAAACTCCGCGATACATTGAGAGGAATATCTGTACTGTCGATCGCTCCACGCAATGGCATCAGGAATTTAGGAATAACATCATCGCAATTGTCACTCACAAAAACGTGATTGCAAAACAACTTGATCTGTCCACGATTAGGATCGATATCCGCCTTCATTTTCGGGAAATAAAGAATCCCCTTAATCACAAACGGATAATCAGTATTTAGATGAATCCAGAACAAAGGATCATCTTGGTAAGGATAGAGATAGCGATAGAATTCTAAATACTCATCCTTAGTGACTGACTTAGGAGACTTGTCCCATAGCGCAATTTGCTTGTTGATGACTTCATCATTCAGCTTGATTGGCACAGGCATAAAGTCGCAATAGTTACGAATCATCCGCTTGATCGATGCTTCTTCGAGATACTCATCAGCATCATCTTCTAAAGTTAAGGTAATCGTTGTGCCAACAGTCGCGCGATCGCTATCACTGAGCGTAAAAGTGGTCGAGCCATCGCAAGCCCAATGCACAGCCTCAGACCCTTCTTTGTAAGAGAGCGTATCAATTTCGACATTGTTCGCCACCATAAATGACGAATAGAAACCCAAACCAAAGTTACCAATGATTTGTTGATCACCCGTACCACTGTTGGCATATTTGGTAGCAAATTCTTGAGCGCTTGAGAATGCGACTTGGTTAATATATTTCTTGACTTCATCCGCCGTCATTCCGAGTCCAGTATCCGCGATCGCTAAAGTCTTTTTCTCTTTATCGATAGTGATCATGATTTCTGGCTCAACAGAATGATCAGTCTCCCCAGCATAAGACACCATTTTTAGTTTGCTAATTGCATCTACCGCATTAGAAACCAATTCCCGTAAGAAGATATCTCGTTCAGAATACAAAGCCTTCTTGATAATGGGAAAGATATTGTCGGTATGAATGCTGATCGTTCCCTGTTCTTGCATATCGCTATAAAGCTCCTGAATATTGCTAAATGTTACTAAGTACTGAACAAACTTGATTATACCGAATCAATAACGACAACCAAGCTGTCAAACCTTTCGCGTTCACCGTACCAAGATTAATTAGATTGTGAAGGTTTGCAAAGCAGATTTATACATTTTTGTAACACCCCTTGAAAACCTGATGCGCTCATAATATTCTGATATGAATACCTTTCCAGTCAAAGATATGGCGATCGCCGCAATTATTTACATACTTGTATCTGTACTTTTAGTAATTAGTGCAGTTATATTTTTCATGAAAGCCATTCAGTCTTTGATGTATAAAAAACAATCAAAAACTAAGCACCATCCTGATCAAGTAATGTTTTTACGTCCCCCATCTAATGATCCTTTAGCTATTTCAACCCGAAGAGAAGAAATCATTGCTATGCTGGAACGGCAATTTGCTAGTAGCCCCTCACATGACTCCTAGCATGTTAAGAGTAGGTAGGAGTAACGATGACGCTGGAATTTCCTATCTCCACTGGAGAATCTGACTATAAAGCCCGCCGCAAACAACTGCGACAACAGCGCCGTGTTCGGATTTGGCAAAGGATTTGGCAGCTAACATTTATAACAGGACTCACAGGTGGGATGCTATGGGTTGCCATGCTTCCAGACTGGCAGCTACGCAGTGCCAATCAGATTGATGTCGTGGGAAACAATCTGCTCTCGAAAGAGACAATCAAAAAAGCTTTGCCGATCCAATATCCGCAGTCAATCTTTCAAATTCAACCACAAGCGATCGCCACCCAACTAGAAACATCTGCCCCAGTTTACAAAGTTATCGTATCGCGGACTATTTTCCCCTCAAAGCTGACCATCCAAGTCCAAGAACGTTTACCGATCGCTAACTCCACACGCAATAATCAGGCAGGCTTCTTAGACGCTGAAGGTATATGGATGTCGATAAAAGCCTATCCAGCTAACATAGCTAGACCAAATCTTGTGGTTTTAGAACCAAATAATCAAGCGATCGCGCAGTGGTCAACTCTTTATCGCCAAGTTAGCCAAAGCCAAGTCAAGATTTTGCAAGTAGATGCACGGGATGAATTAAATTTAATTTTAACCACTGAGCTAGGGCTAGTTTATTTCGGCGCATACAAGCCATCACTATTTAGCACACAGTTAGAAACACTAGATAGGATGAGAACATTGAACGAAAAATTCAAATCAAAAGGTTTCAAACATATTGATATTAGCCAGCCAAGCAACCCAATTTTAGAAATTAATCTGCCATTACAAAGATAAATCTTCAGAAACACAATCTTAAGTTGTCATTTTAAGGCTATTATTATTTTTTTCTAGTAGGTTTAAACTCTTACTCGAACTTCGGATGCAGTTTAAGCTTGGCAAAGTCTAGAGAGTATCAGTAAAAATGATTCTATTTATACATCTAATACATTTATGACATTCTTTGATAAATGACATCCCAAAATGACTGGTCAAATTTGGACTCAAATAGTTCAGAAAATGGAGAAGTAGAAGTGCAAATAGATGAACTTTCTGAGTTTTCAAATGACTCTAGACTGTACCTAAGTAACTCGCACAATCGGATGAAGCAGCAGTTAGGCGTTGATGCAAAAGCGGATAATATCATGTTGGGCAGTGTTGCAAAAATTAAGGTAATTGGTGTTGGTGGTGGCGGCGGCAACGCTGTAAATCGCATGATCGCTAGTGACGTGATTGGTGTCGAGTTCTGGTCGTTTAATACCGATGCTCAAGCATTACTTCAGTCATCTGCATCTAAACGGTTTCAGATGGGTCAAAAACTGACTAGAGGCTTAGGTGCGGGGGGTAATCCTGCGATCGGACAAAAAGCTGCTGAAGAATCGCGTGATGACATCGCTGCTGCTGTGGAAGGAGCCGATCTCGTATTTATTACCGCAGGCATGGGTGGTGGCACTGGCACTGGAGCCGCACCGATCATTGCTGAGGTTGCTAAAGAAGCAGGCGCACTGACAGTCGGCATTGTCACTCGTCCTTTTACTTTTGAAGGCAGGCGAAGAGCGCAACAAGCTGAGGAAGGGATCGCAGGACTACAAAGTCGTGTTGACACGCTGATTGTAATTCCCAACGACAAATTGCTGTCTGTGATCTCAGAACAAACCCCAATGCAAGAAGCTTTTCGGGTTGCAGATGACATTTTGCGGCAGGGGGTACAAGGTATCTCTGACATTATTTTGATCCCAGGGCTAGTTAATGTCGACTTTGCAGACATTCGTGCAGTTATGGCAGATGCTGGTTCCGCGATGATGGGCATCGGTATTGGCTCAGGTAAATCTAGAGCCAGAGAAGCTGCGATGACCGCTATTTCTTCGCCTTTACTGGAGACCTCGGTCGAAGGAGCTAGTGGTGTCGTGTTTAACATCACTGGTGGCGAAGATATGACTCTGCATGAGGTTAATGCTGCTGCGGAAACTATTTATGAGGTTGTTGATCCCAATGCCAATATTATTTTCGGTGCAGTAATTGATCCCAAGATGGAAGGTGAGATTAGGATTACTGTGATTGCGACTGGCTTTGCTCCCAAGACGCATCCAGCAATCCCACCGCAAATTTCTAGAAAAGTACAGCCTCAGCCTTTACCACTTAACCCCAGAACAGCAGCAGCTCCACCACCCACACCCTCACAAAGTTCTTCACAATCTGAAATTAAGCTCAGTAAGCCAGAACTCGATATCCCCGACTTTTTGCAGCGTCGTCGCCCGCCCAAATAACATTCAACATCTATGATGTGAATGCTCATGGGAATTGGCGATCGCCAAATTAATCCAAACTTAATCGCAAACAGATGTGACGAATAGCAAATTAAGCGTGACAATATAAGCATGGATATGTTACCTCCTGATAAATCGCAGTGACAAACTTAATAACTACTAGGCAAGCA
Source organism: Cyanobacteriota bacterium (assembly GCA_043743655.1). Classification (GTDB taxonomy): domain Bacteria; phylum Cyanobacteriota; class Cyanobacteriia; order Pseudanabaenales; family Pseudanabaenaceae; genus Pseudanabaena. Next base: position 6,387 of record JAYTWB010000082.1, read on the forward strand.
CTTCACCGATTGCCCTCTCTAAACAGCGGGGAAGATCGACTAAGGCTGTTTGCTGGCTCCGCAAACTTGCCTCTTGCCCAAGAGATTTCCCGTTACTTAGGGATAGAATTGGGACCGATGGTGCGAAAAAATTTCGCTGATGGGGAAGTCTATGTACAAGTACAGGAATCGATAAGAGGTTGTGATGTTTACTTAATCCAACCAACCTGTCGCCCTGTTAATGACCACTTGACTGAATTATTGATTATGATCGATGCCTGTCGGCGAGCCTCAGCAAGACAAATTACCGCTGTTATGCCCTATTACGGCTATGCGCGAGCTGATCGTAAAACCGCTGGGCGCGAATCAATCACCGCAAAGTTAGTTGCCAACTTAATCGTGCAATCTGGCGCTAATCGCGTGATTGCGATGGATTTACACTCCGCTCAAATACAAGGATATTTTGATATTCCTTGTGATCATGTTTATGGTGCGCCAGTTTTACTTGACTATCTCGCGGAAAAGAGGCTATCTGACTTAGTGGTAGTCTCTCCCGATGTGGGGGGAGTAGCTCGCGCCCGCGCTTTTGCTAAAAAGCTCAATGATGCGCCTTTAGCGATTATCGATAAACGTCGCCAAACGCATAATGTGGCTGAGGTGATGAATGTGATTGGTGATGTTGCAGGTAAGACGGCTGTACTTGTTGATGACATGATCGACACCGCAGGAACGATCTATGAGGCAGCTAAGCTGTTAAGAAAAGAAGGTGCACGACAGGTTTATGCTTGTGCGACCCATGCCATTTTTTCTCCGCCAGCTATTGAGCGCTTATCAAGTGGGGTGTTTGAAGAAGTGATTGTTACCAACTCGACACCTGTAAAACAAGAGAGCTACTTCCCTCAATTGCGCGTACTGTCTGTATCTGACCTACTAGGTGAGACAATCTGGCGAGTACATGAAGATACATCAGTAAGCAGTATGTTTAGGTAGTTAAAACCTAATAGTAAACCAAGTATGGAAGTGAGTATAGAAGTAAGCACAAAGTACTTACTTCTGGGGCTTAAAAAATGTGCATGGTGATACAAACTGCAATTATGTAGTAAATTTAAGTTAGATTAGTTTATTTTTGGTTAGAGAGGGTGTGTAAGATTGGTAGACCGTGCGCTTGTTGAAGTTTTTCGTGAGATGAATGGGGGAATGTTTCCTCCCATGACGGAAACGTTTGAACGTGGTAAGACAATTTTTTTTCCTGGTGATCCTGCGGAACGTTTTTACTTTTTGGTAAAAGGAGCCGTGAAACTTTCTAGAGTTTACGAAGCGGGCGAAGAAATTACTGTGGCGCTGTTACGCGAAAACAGTGTGTTTGGTGTGTTGTCATTGATTACAGGCAATCGTTCTGATCGCTTTTATCATGCAGTTGCCTTTACGCCTGTGGAGTTGCTTTCTGTGCCAATCGATCAGGTAGAAAAAGCACTCAAAGAAGATACTGAATTGCCGATGGTGTTGTTGCGTGGTCTTTCATCACGGATATTACAAACAGAAATGATGATCGAGACGCTGGCTCATCGTGACATGGGATCGCGATTGGTTAGCTTTTTGTTGATTCTATGTCGTGATTTTGGTACACCATCAACAGATGGCGTGACGATCGATCTTAAGCTATCGCATCAGGCGATCGCTGAAGCGATTGGTTCTACGCGAGTGACGGTGACAAGGTTGTTGGGTGATTTGCGAAAGCAAAAGATGATTGCTATTTCCAAAAAGAAAATCACAGTGCATAACCCGATTGAGCTGGGTCAGCAGTTTGCTTAAAAGTTTGCATAGAGTTAAGTGAAGCGCTATACGCTTCACTTAACTCTATGTATATGTATATTGATGCGTTAAGCTATCTATAGAAAAAATAATTAAAAAACATCTGAAATGTACGGAACTTTAAAAGCGGTCTGGGCGGTCGTTGCCATTTGCCTCGTTATTTTGATCTTGTTACACAGCCCTAAGAGTGATGGTTTGGGCGGGTTTAGCGGTCAAGCTCAACTCTTCTCGAGTACTAAAAGTGCAGAAACGGCTTTAAATCGGATAACTTGGTTTCTAACATCAGCATTTTTGGGTTTAACTGTAGTACTTAGTGGTGGTTGGTTTACAGTCGCGCCAGCCGTAACTGCTCCACCTGCGGCGCAAGTTTCACCTTCTAAGCGTGTGCCTGATGCACAGCCAATCCCTCTCAATTTGCCTGCCGCAACTCCCGAAAAATCTAATTAAAAAACTAGAATTTAAGGCTGTGGACTTTTCCCACAGCCTTAAATTTGGGGTTGATTTAAGTTTATTGAGAATGTGTCTGATCGCGCGATCACGTACATTTTCATATTCCATGATTGCTCTTTGTAAAAAACATAATTATGCACAATCCCCTCAAACTGCATACCTATTTTTTCTAAAACTCTCGCTGAAGCAATATTATTGACATTACAAATAGCTTGAATCCGTTGCAGTTGCATAACATGAAAGCCGAAACCAATCGCCATTGTTGCGGCTTCAGTCATCAGCCCTTGTCCCCAATAATCTTTTGCTAGGGTATAGCCTAAAGTACCGCGCCGATGGGTCGGCACAACATATAAGCCGCAAGTTCCAATTAATTTGCCACTTTCTTTTTCGACTATTCCCCAATCCATACCTTTACCCGAACGATATAGCTCGAAGATGAAGTTGTTTAGATATTCGTAAGTATCATCGATTGACTGATGAGTCGCCCATGAAGTGTGAACGGTTACTTGGGGATCACTCGCGTAAGCAAAAATATCGGCAGCATCAGCGATCGCGATTTTGCGAAGAACAAGTCGTTTGGTTTGTAAGGTTAGTAACTGTTCGGGTATATTTAACATCGGCAGGTATTTAGAATTAGTTTAAAGTTTAATTTAAATGATTTAAAACTAATTTTAGTTTGAGGTTGTATTACGCACGCCATCTGATAAGATATAGTTCCTAATAAATTTGGAGAGATGGCTGAGTGGACGAAAGCGGCAGATTGCTAATCTGTTGTACGGCAGGTAACTCCGTACCGAGGGTTCAAATCCCTCTCTCTCCGTTCAAAAGCCTTTTATAGAGCGATATGAGTACAAAACTCTCAGAAGATATCATAGGCGAAGCGCCAGAAGTTGATCCAAGTAAATTCACTGCATCTGATGTGGCTGATATTGCAGATCGCTTGGAACGTGATGACTATGCCAGCGCCTTTGAGAGTTTAAATGATTGGCACATTTTGCGATCGCTAGCCTTTAAAGGTTCAGACTTAGCAGAGCCGTATCGCCATCTACTTGATCTAGAAGCATTTGATGAGTGCTAATCATAAAGCCAAGTCATAAGCAAAACCATAAACAAAACCATAAAAAAAGTGCGCTGGGCGCACTTTTTTTATGGTTTTGTTTTACCGTTAAGGACTGGGAATTACCTTAGGCGGTAGAGCGTTTGTAAATTTCTCAGTTGCATTTTTACTTTCGTAAATACAATCAACGCTGGGACTTTTATCGAGATCGCCCGTGAAGCCAAAAGTGTTCATTCTGTCTTTGCATTGACGAATATCAGCTTCTTTAATCACATTCTTTTGTAGCAGGACATTCCAGTTGTTTGGTAATACCACACAGCCTGGCATTGGCTCAGCTTGGCTGATAAATACATTAAATGGGTTGAGCGTCACATAAACGCGGCTACTCATCACCATTGCTGATGCGCCGTAGTTGTTGCAAAAGTCACGACTAGGTGCGAGATTGTCTAGACGGATAGCGTCAACTGTGCGGGGAGTGGGGTTGAGCGTGGAGAGCGCAATACCCACACCAATACCGACCGCAAAAATTGCCCCTGCGATCGCTAGCTTGTTGGTTGTCCCATTATTTCTTGGTTCAGTTGGTGGTGTATTCAGAGTGGATGAAGATCTACGTCTTGCCATAGATGTGAGTTAGGTTTATTGACTAGGTTAACCGAAAGTCCTGAACTTTTGAGAGGTTTACATCGCAAACCTCTCAAAAGTTAGATAATTGCCACATTGGCGCGATCAAGTATCTCTGGAATTAAGTGTTCAGCTTTGATTGCCATGATATGCACGCCCTGACAGATATGTCGTGCCGTTTGAATCTGTTCGGCAGCGATCGCGATTCCTTCTTGTAGTGGTGATTTGGCGTTAGCTAGGCGATCGATGATGTGGTCAGGTATCTGTACCCCAGGCACATATTTATTGAGGAATAAAGCATTTTTTGCAGATTTAATCAAAAATACCCCAGCCAAAATTGGTTTGTCGGATTGATTAGAAATCTGGCTAACAAATTTATCAAGTCGATCAAAATCAGTAATTAATTGGCTTTGAAAGAACTGCGCTCCTGCATTAATCTTGCGCTCAAATCGCTTTTGTAGCCCCGACCAGCTAGGTGATTGCGGATCGACTGCGGCTCCTGCGAAGAAGTCGGTGCCTTGATTGGGTAGTGCTTTGTTATTAGAGTCTAGTCCTAAATTAAGTTTGTTAATTAATTGCAATAGTCGCACTGATTCATATTCAAATACTGCTCGTGCGTCAGTTGAGTCTCCAGCTTTGACAGGATCGCCTGTGAGCGCCAGAATATTGGTGATTCCCAGCGCGGCAGCTCCGAACAAATCGCCTTGTAAAGCAATCCGATTGCGATCGCGACAAGCAATTTGACAGATAGCTTCCAGACCAACTTGCTGCTGAATCAACACTGAGGCAGCCACGGGACTCATGCTCATCACAGCGCGACTAGAATCAGTAATATTAACTGCATGAACACGCCCTCGGAGCGATCGCGTTTGTTCGAGCATATGTGTTGGATCGCTACCTTTGGGCGGTGACACCTCAGCCGTAACCAGAAATTCCTTGCGAGCGATCGCCTTCCGAAATTTCGTAAAAGGTGGCTCAAACAACTGCGGGGACGGCTCGATCATGCAAAACAAAACTCAAAACAAAACTGAATAGCATCTGCATTTTAAACTATCCGCAGAGCTTCTTAGAAAGTTATATTTCACCTCGTCTATGCATAGCACCTAAAAACTATACTTAAAAAAATGTTAAGCTTTGGGGCATTAAGAACGTATCGGGATGAAACAATTAATGCGTTGGTCAATCGTACTCATGCTCAGTGCTACATTAGCAGGAGCTAGCGCCCCACTGATTACGGCTTCGTCTGAGTTCGATCTTGCTTTAAATGCGAGCTTAGCGAATAACCGAGATAGCAACTCTTTTGACTCGCTGATATATTTTCCAATTGATCAAAGGCTAGCTAAGTTAGAAATTCAAGCTAAACAAACAACTTCTAGCATTGATCGGATTCGCGCTCGGTTAGTCCTTGCCGATATCTATCTCAATAGTCGTAAGTCACGCGAAGCGATCGCTGCCCTCGATAAATTGGAAATAGAATATCCAGTTTTGGCTGACTACATTTTGCTAAAGCGCGCCCAGTCTCAAACTCAAATCCGTGATCTCCAAGCCGCAAAATTAACTTGGGAGAGTATTCTCAAAGCATTTCCTGATAGTCCTGCGGCTGCGGAAGCGATGTTTGCTTTAGGACAAAATCAACAACTTCTCGATAAGTTTCCTGCTCATCCGCGATCGCAAGAAGTGGCTCTCCGTTTGTTAGCTCAAGCGCCCAATCGAGTTGACCTAATGGCAATCATGGCGACTTATTTTGGTGATTATAAAGAGATTACGCCGATTTTGGATCGCCTTGTGGCGAATTCATCTTCCTTAAAAGCGGATCAATGGTGGGCGATCGCTGACGCATACTATGACAAATATGAGTTTGGCAAAGCGGCTAATGCTTATACCCGTGCTACCTCCAACCCTCTCACCGCTTATAAGTATGCGCGTAGCTTGCAGCGTGGAAGACAAACTGAGACCGCGATCGCGGCTTACAACCGTGTTATCCAGCAATTTCCCCAAAGCCCTCAAGCCCCTCGCGCCCTGATTAGACTTACCCAGATTGATTCTCCTGAAATGGCGATCGTGGCTACTGATCGAATTGTAGCTAGCTATCCTGACACCGCAGGTGAGGCTCTAGCGATCAAGTCAATGATCTTGCAAGATAAACTCGATAGCCCTAAAGCGGCAAGTGTGGCGCGAAATCTATTGTTAGAGCGTTATGGCAATAGTGCGGCAGCATCTGATTTGCGTTGGCGGATTGCCAAAGGTCAAGGGCGCGGTGGACAACTGGCTAGTGCGATCGCCACTGTTGACTCGCTGATTGCTAATAGTCCAGATAGTGACACTGCCGCCGAAGCAAGCTTCTGGGCGGGTAAGTGGGCAAATCAGATTGGTGACAAACCTAAAGCTAAGAAATTATTTGAATTCGCGATTCGTCAACATCCAGATTCATATTACGCATGGCGCGCCGCTTCTTCGCTCGGTTGGAATGTTGGCACTTTTACGACTGCACGTTACACCACACCTGCGATCGCTTTACCCACCGCTAGAGCAACCTTACCTGCTGGTTCGGCAAAGCTACAAGAGCTATATATTCTTGGCTTAGATCGTGATGCGCGATCGCAATGGCAAGCAGAAGTACGCGGCAAGCGTAATCTTGAACCAAACGAAATATTCACCGATGGTGTACTGCGTGTGGCTGTCCAAGACAACTTGATTGGCATTAAAACTCTCGAAAGCTTGGATTTAATTGATGTTTCTGCTTCTCAAAAGGCGGAGATCGTCAAACTCAAACAGCATCCTGCTTATATGCAGTCGCTCTATCCATTTCATTATTGGGATTTAGTCTCTAACTGGTCACGCGATCGTCAGTTGTCGCCTGCGCTCGTGATCGGACTGATGCGTCAAGAATCTCGCTTTGAAGCACAAATTCGTTCGCGATCGGGGGCGATCGGACTGATGCAAATCATGCCAGATACAGGCTCATGGATTGCCAGTAAAAGGGGTGTAAGTAATTACAATCTCGATAAGCCCGATGATAATATTAGTTTTGGAACTTGGTATCTGGACTACACTCACCGCCGATATGGTGACAACTCCATGTTGGCTGTTGCTAGCTATAATGCTGGACCTGGCAGAGTTGCACAATGGTTAGAGGAGCGCAGTATTGCCGATCCTGATGAGTTTGTAAATAGCATTCCCTATGACGAAACTAGAGATTATGTATCGAAGGTTTTAGGTAATTATTGGAACTATCTACGGTTGTATTCTCCATCAGTACAGCAACAAGTTATAGCTTTGCAGCAGCTCGATAATCGTAATGTATCAAAGTTAGGACTTACGCAAGCGCCATAGGAATAGAAGGATGCTTAAGCTGAGTCCGCAAATAATCAGACAAAAGCCCAAATTT
>JAYTWB010000083.1:0-4298 GCA_043743655.1 Cyanobacteriota bacterium
GCTAGTCTGTAAAGCATCTGGCGAGCTACTGGTGGGTGGTGTGGTTTTGAGTCCGCCTAGCACTAAAATTTTTGAACTAGATACATCTTGGCTACTGCGTTTATCAGCTAAAGCTTGCGCGCAAAACTCGCCAATTTGCTTAGGTGAAAATTGGTCACAATCAAACAAAATCTCAACGATCCAATGTGGATGGTCAATCAGCCGAGTTTTGCAAGAAGGGCGATCGCTTAAGCCCCGACTAAATACTTGGGCAAATTCTTCACGACTGAGAACTGGTACTGTGTCAGGTGTGACATCAAAGTTGTGAGAGAGCAGCATTCTGCTTTGGTGAACTGAGTTACTCAAGATTTTTTTAGATTTACTTAGAATTTGATTTTTAATCTAATTCTAAATGCAATTTTAAACGCAATTTTAAATTTAAGTTAAAGATAGCGCGGTTTAAGACAGGCGGCACTTTCCACCGCCTGTCGTCATAGATCATTAGCGGCGGACTTTGGGAACTTGACGCGTAGATAGATCGCTCTCATCTAAGATTTGTTTCACCTGCGGCTGTGACAAAACTAATTTCACATCAGCAACTAGACGATCACCCCAGAGATTTTCGACTAGATATGTGACTTTGCCGTAGCGAGGATCGATCTTCATCGCTTGCACAGCTAGCTGAATACCCTTGTCGCGATCGCCTTTGCGATAAAAAGCAGTGGCAAGGGCAAGAGTTGGTTCGGCGGCGAGAAACTCGACTTTCTCAGCTTGCTTGAGTGAGCTTTGCCACTTGGCGATCGCCTGATCAACATTGCCGCGCTCGTACTCAACTAAACCAATATTATTAGTTGCTGCCCAAAACTTGGTATCAAGGATCAGTACATCATTAAAAACAGTAACGGCTTCCTCATAACGTTTAGTTAAAAAGTAAGCATTACCTAAATCAAACATGGCGGTGGCAGCTTTAGGCTCTAGCTTTAGTCCTTTTTTGAGATTGTCGATCGCTTCGGGATAGGTTTTGTTGCGGAGATAGGCAGCGCCGAGACTAAATAAGATCGCTGGTTCGTCTTTTTTGAGTTGATTTGCAAGAGTTAGAGAAGCGATCGCCTCAGCGTATTTCTCTTTGCGGAGGTAAATACTACCCAAAATACCTTGAGTTTGAAAAGCCTTTGGTGCGAGTTGGACGGCTAAGCGGGCGCGGGGTAAAGCTAGGTCGTACTGCTCAAACTGAGCGAGTTGGGCTGCTTCTCTTGCCAAGTTGAGCGCTTGCTCTTCTAAATTACCAAAATTAATTCGCAGCGTATGGGGTATAAGAGCTTGAGCGCTTAGTGGAGATGCTCCAACGCTAACTGAGGCAAGAATAGCCAGCAACCAAATTCGATGACGCACAGGTATAACTCTTAGCAATTATGAATATATTTCAAATGATAGCGCTTCTTTTAATTTTTAATGTTTCATAAGGAGAAGATTTTTTGAGTAGCGATGCTTGCTAGAATATGCGTACAGTTTTATTTGATTTATTAATCGTATTTAAGAAAACCGTTATGGACTTTGTAACCTCTGCCTTGTCAAGTATTAACTTTCAGCTAATTTTTCAACTGACTTGCTTAGCTTTGATTGTCATTTCTGGTCCTGTGATCATCTTTTTGTTGTCGGCTGGTGGCGGCGACATGTAAGGTTTCACATCTTCATCAAAAAGAATAAAGGCGGCGCTTTGCGCCGCCTTTATTCTTTTTTTAGCTAGCGATGCTAGTTACTAATTCCGTAAAGAAGCGATCGCTTTGTAAGCTTTTAAATGTTTGTTGACATATTTGCTTTAGTCGATTCGTCATTTCAGGATTAGAGCTGATGGCAGATTGAGTTGTCGGTTGCTGTTCTAGATATTCGATAAAGCTGATGCCGCCGATTTGGGTGAGGTAGGCGGCGGTGACGGCTTGCATTGAGCCACCGATTGCATAAGTGATGGCATTGATCTTAAAGCAAGAGGCGATCGCTGAGGTGGCAATTTCTATACAGCCTAGTTGCACTAACTGCCCAGCAATTATTAGTGAAAATTGTTTGGCTTGTTTGAGTTTTAAGGGATGATCGGGAGCATAAATCTTGGCAAGGTCAATTAACATTTGGGTATTGATCGCGGCTCCAGCCAGTAAGTCGAGCGCGGGGATCGGATTAGCAAAAACTGTAGTGGCGGCGATTAATTGATAGCGATTGATCAGTTTGGTTGCGTCTTGACGGCGCTCTTGTTTAATTGTGACGTTGATTTTTTGTAACAAGTCTTCGATCTGGAGATGCGTATTGCTAATTAGCAAATCTTCCCACTCATGAGAAAGAATCATCTCGATGCGTTCTTTTAGGGACACAACATCAGGTGGAATATCCTCCCACCATTCTTGGAGCGCATTAGCCGCCTCAGGACTGGCATATTGACTCACTTTGATCGGGCTAGGTTTAGCCGCGATCGCCACAATATCTATTTCTGCTAAAAATTGTCGAGTTCGCTGTTTGAGCTTAGTCAATACTCCTTCGCGATCGCTCGGCAGATACAAATCTATTTTGTTAAAAGCAAGAATTACGCGCTTACCCAGCCCCGCAAGGCGATCGAGTTCGTGATACTCGGTCGCTGTCAAGTCCCCTGCTGTTACAAAAATCAGTAAGTCAGCATCGCGGGCTAATTGCAAAGCTTCTAGCTCTCGTTGCTGCCCTATAGCGCCCATTTCTTGCATCCCAGGCGTGTCAAGCAGCGAAATCTGACGCTTTACTTTTGATTCTGGATGAATGATCGGCATAATGCTAACTGGGGTAATGCCGATTCCTTGATATGTATATTCTTGACGCGCGATCGTTGTCCCAATCGTTGCGGCGGTCTTCCCCACTTTGCGAGCAAGCAAAGCATTGATTACTGATGTTTTTCCTGCGGAACCTGTGCCGAAAACAACGATTTTAAACTGATTTTTTTGCAGGTTATTGGCAATTTGCTGAGATTGCTCGTTAAAAGTCGCGCGCTTAGTTGCATCGGCAATTTTGGCGATCGCTTGTTGAGTTTGCTGTAACTCTTTAAACAAAAAATTACGATCCTTGATTGTTGGTTGCTCAACAACTGAAGCGAAACTCTTTCTCAGATTCACAAATAAAAGTGTCCCGCCGATCATCATCGTAATGATGCTGACTAATCGCCATTCCTGTTCGAGCGAAAATAAAAGCCCAGATAAAGTAATAGCGATCGCCACGATACCGACAATCCCTAAACCTAGAAACCAATTTTTGCGAGCCAAGATTGCGCTAGAGTTGAGCATTTACAACGTACTTTTAAATTTCACTAAGTAGCTAGGCGCAATTAGAACCAAAAGCTGTGGTGCACGCGCTGCGTGCGCTACAGCTTTTTGCCTAGTTACTTATAGAGATTTTAGATCATAAAACCGACTTTATGGTTTTTACTATGGTTTTTATTACTGTGGGCAGTAAAAACCATAAAATCGATCTTGATATTCAATAATCTAAATACAGGCAAATGCTCAAGGGAACGAATATATTTTTAATTGGGATGATGGGTGCTGGTAAAAGCACGGTGGGCAAGCTTTTAGCTCAAAAAGTGGGTCACAGTTTTTGCGATACGGATACCCTAATCGAGCAATGTGTAAGTAAATCGATCCCCGAAATTTTTGCTGAGCATGGCGAAGATACATTTCGCGATCTTGAACAACAAGTACTCGCGCAAGTATCGGCTCACACTCGCCTAGTTGTGGCGACAGGTGGTGGGATCGTCATGCGATCGCTAAATTGGTCGCATTTGCATGATGGAATTGTAATTTGGATCGATGTGCCTGTTGAGATTCTGCATAATCGCCTTAAGTCTGCACCTGAGCAACGCCCTCTATTGCAGACTGAAAATCCATTGCAACGCCTGAATGAGCTTTACGCACAAAGACGCGATCGCTATGCCCAAGCTGATATCTCGATCATGGTCAGTGAGCATGAAACTCCAGAAACTGTATGCGATCGCTTGCTGGGAATGATTCAAGCAAGGATCACTCCTGATCGCCTCAGACAAAATATTAGCGCCACTTTTTAGAGAAGCAAGAGCGCTTTCGCGCTCTTTTCTCTGGACTCGATTAACTTTGCGATCGTAATCTTAGCAATGCTAATATATTTCTTTCGGTTTGATTTTGGTTTTGAATTGTGTGGAACAAGAGTACTTAGTTAAGCATCAAGACTCGTAAAAGTTGGGACTAACCGAAAATATTAGTACTGATATGACAACATCATCTCGCATACCATCCATAGATACTCCAGCTACAATTGATGTGATTGCAGAGAGC
>JAYTWB010000084.1:0-17645 GCA_043743655.1 Cyanobacteriota bacterium
ATGTTTCGGCGAACTTACTAAAACATCTAGCTCGGTTTTATCTTTGGACGCTATCTCTAGCATCGCCAGAGCAAGCTTGGACTCTTTGATATACTCCCACCAAAATCCCTTTCAGTGGCTCTGATGCTAAAGAGTACTCACGACAAGACGGAGGCAGCAACCCGAAAACCGATGTTGTTGTTCGCATTAGTAGTATTGTTCCTGTTGCGATTCGCAGAACGACAATTGTTCGCATTGTTGTTCCAAGAACCACCACGGAGCAGTGGTCAACTCACCCTGACCTAAGGTGTCTTCAGTTCTAAGACTGATTAACAAGTTATAGGCTTTGACATCTTGGCACAAAATCAGTCGATTTGATATTTTTCTAAAAAATCTTGCGATTTATCGTTGGCTAAGAGCTAAAAAATTTGATCGCCAAAGGCGAATGAGCGAGGAGAGGAAAAAAGAGAAAGAAGGGCAAAGCAAAAGTTGTCCTCACGACAAGACGGAGGCAGCAACCCGAAAACCGATGAAGTCGCTCGCATTAGTAGTATTGTTCCTGAAGCGATCCGCAGAACGACAAAAGAACGCATAGTTGAACCAAGACCCACCACGGAGCAGCCTTGTTGCTTGCTCACCACCATGCAGCCATGCAGAGCCATCTTGGGGTATTCCGTTATAGTTCTCGTGCCATACGTCTTCACACCATTCCCAGACGTTGCCATGAGTGTCATACAATCCCCACTCATTTGGCGGAAAATTCCCAACATCAGTAGTTACTTGTCGATAAGTTCCTTTTACGGCATTTGCATAGGGATAATTTCCATCATAATTAACTAAATCTGGAGTTATTGTTTCCCCAAAGTGGAAAGCAGTAATAGTGTTAGCTCGGCAGCCATATTCCCATTCCGATTCTGTTGGTAAGCGATAGCTTCTGCCAGTCTTTTCGCTAAGCTTTACACAATAAGCTTTTGCATCATTCCAGCTTACCACAACTATCGGTCGATTATCACCTTTAAACTTATTGTCCAATTCACTAAATCGCTTTTTAAATCCATCTTTGTCATAGTCAGTTCCCATCACTGCAAACCACTGCGATTGAGTCACCGCATACCGACTAACATAAAAATCTTTGGCAAAGCTAATATTCTGAGTTGGCGTTGATGGCATTTCCATTCTAAATCCACCAACAGGAATCAACGCCATTTCGATCGCTTTCGCACCACTTGGCAAACTAATCTTATCTTCTAAGAAATATTTCCCCTGCACAGTGCGGCGATTCGTCTCTTTGCCAGTTGCATCTACTGTAATGATATTGTTGTTTGAGGTTTGTACTTTTAAGAGAACGTTCGGCGATGATTTTAATGCGGGTACTGCGACTTGAAAGAAATCGATCGCCTTCTGGTACTGTCCAAATAATTTTGATTGATTCAAATACGCAGGTATTGCGGCTGTTCCTAAGCCCAAGCCACTGAGCAATAATAAATCTCGGCGGGTAAATTTGAATGGTCGAGAGGGAGGCTTAATTGGTGGCTGAACTTGAAGTCTCTTTCGTGCATTGGCGATATCTTTCAAAAGTTCAGTTGTGTTTTGATGACGACTAATTGAAGCACGAGCCATCATCTTGTCGATGAGATCGAGAACTGCTGGCGATATGTTTTTAGTGTATTTGCGCCACGGGAAATCATCTCTCACACTGTCATATATCTGATTCGGTTGCTTAGCCGTGAGCAGGCGGACAAAAGTACGACCTAAAGCATAAAAGTCTGATTGTGGTACAGCTTGCCACTGCATCTGCTCTGGTGGTGTAAATCCAGGTGAGACGATGCCTGTAATCCCAGCCGCTCTTAGTTTTGCGAGATAAGTCGCTGTCATATCTCGCGCTGTGCCGAAGTCTATCAACACTAAGTCCCCCCTGCGATGCAGCATGATGTTGTCAGGCTTGATATCGCGATGGAAGTAGTTTTGCTGGTGAACTAAAGCCAAGATTTTGACAATCTCTTCAAGCCAGTTCAAAGCTTTATCTTCTGATATTCGCTCATTTCCTTGCTGATTCATCCATTGTTCTAAGGTCACACCGTCAATTTTTTCCATGACGATGCAATAAAGCGAAGTTCCATCTTTAGTTTTATGAACAAAATATCCATCGACTTTGGGAATGCCCTGCCCGTTAAGTCGTTTTAAAACTTCGGCTTCTTGCTGGAATAGCGCGATCGCTTTCGGGTCATTGTTATGTTTGGACAGCAGCACTTTAAGGATTTTTGACTGTGAGCCTTCCATGATTTCATAAATATAACCAAATCCACTGGCGGCAGCTTCGGTGTTGGTGAGAGGCTTCAAAACACGGTAACGGCGATCTAGGACTAGCTCTGTGCCACAACTATTGCAATAATCGCCTCTGCTGTCGGCAAAATGACACGTTGGATTGATGCAATGACTCATGATCGCTAGATAGGCTCCTCTCACTGGTCAGTATTCTAGCAGTAACTGCCTTGCGATGAATTGCGATTTACCTCAGAAATCCATACAAGAATCGTCCAAGTACAATACCAAATAGATTTGCACCTGCCAAAATCAGAAAGGAATGCTTGCCGCTAAAAGATTTGCGTAAGTCACTACTTGTAAGATTCCATATGGTTGTCGATTTGCGGATGACTGATTTGATCCCATCATTTCCTGATCGCAATGTGGCGATCGCACCGCCTATCAAAACAATGGCATAAACGATCGCCGCCCAATTGGCGATTTCATTTAAAATTGTCCCAATCACGATGATGGCGCTAGCTAACCATGCAAGGGTGAGAAAACTTGCCCATTTTAATGCCCAATTACCAGCGATCGCCACTCCCCAAGCTATGGCTAATAACCATAAGCCCAAAACCAGAAATTTGGGTACAACTAAGGCGGCAAATAGCGCACTAATAGAAGTATAAATCGTAGTATTCCAAACCAGCCAAGCCCAAGGAATTTCTTTTTTAGTAGATAGATTTTCATCAAAGCCGACTGTCTTTAAAAGAAATGCTTTGACAGTTTTAGAATTGGAAGAAGATTTAGATCGTTTTGGCTGACCCGCAAATGTCTTCATTACTGGGCTTTCGAGAAACTTTAACCATGCTTCTACCGTTTTAGGGCGATCTTTGGCTTTGATTGACATACCTTTGGCGATCGCCTCAATCACATAATTGTTAATATTTGGCTGAATTCGTTGCATCGGAACGAGTGGATCGGGCTGATTATTGTCGCGGGCTTTTTTGCGATCGCTAGCTCTTACTGGAGGCTCACCAGTCAATGCAAAATATAGAGTCGCCGCCAAAGTATAAATATCAACCGTAGCTTCGGCTCCGCCTTCATGTTGCTCCACCGATGCAAAGTTATCATGTCCATAATGCTCATAGGTGTTAGTGGCGATCGCAAGGTCAGCGACCAATCCAAAGTCAATCAAGATCGCAGTATTATCGGCTCGAAGCATAATATTGCTAGGATGGGCATCGCGATGGACTTGTTTGTTTTGATGGATAAATGAGAGGGCGCTACCAATTTGAGTGATGTAAGTGATCGCTTGTTCTTCTGATAAATATTGACCAAAAATTTTTAATTCTTCAACCTTTTGGCATAAAGTTTTACCTTCCACAAATGCCATGACTACGCAATAAACTTCGGTAGTCTTGCCATATTCAGTAAAAGGTTCGACAAAGTCTTCAATAAACTCAACGATATGAGAATGCGATCCTAATTTCTTGAATTTTTGACATTCGGTCTCTAATCGCTTTAAAACTTTGTCATAATCAGGGCGATCGCGATATTTTTCAAGAGGAATCTTAATTACCACCTTGCGGTCATCTTTGTCTAAGGCAAGATAGGTTGTACCAAAAGCACCCTCAGCAAGCACTCTTACAATCGAATATTTATCATTCTGCAACTTTGTGTTTGTTTGCCAAATCATGTCTTAAGCTATGTCCAAATTGATTATGAATATTATAAATTGCGTAGCCGTGATATCAATCTCATGGTTTATCTTGAGCGCTGGCGTTTTGCTTCGTAGAGCAGCAGAGCTGCGCTAATCGCGACATTTAATGATTCAACGCGATCGCTTTGAGGAATTGCGATAACTTCATCGGCTAGCTCAATTAATTCTGGCGATAGCCCATTCCCTTCATTGCCTAACAAAATCAAAGTCGGTTGCCTAAAATCATAATCCCAGTAAGTTTTCTGAGCATTTGCCACCGTAGCGATCGCTTTTATTCCTTGAGATTGCAATTTACGAATATCATCGGCGAGATTAATTGACGTTTGCATGGGACAACGAAACCATTGCCCTGCGGTGGCGCGAATGATTTTCGGATTGGTTAAGTCCACGCTGTCGCTGCTAACTAACATGCCATCGATTTCAACGGCAACTGCCGATCGCACGATCGCGCCGATATTGCCTGGGTCTTGAATTGTTTCCAAGGCTAAGCCTAATGTTTTAATATTCGCAGTGCTAATATTCTCGCGAGATGGCATCACTGCGGCAGCGATCGCGCCATCAGGATTTTTGGTAGTAGCGATCGCCTGAAGCACTTCTTCCGAGACTATTTCTAATCTGGCGATCGCGTCTGGAGACGCTTCAATTTGATCATATAAATCTGGATTAGCAGCGATCCATTTTTCAGTGCAGCATAATATCGATAGTGGATAATTTGTGGCGATAGCTTCGGTGAGCGCGTGAGTTCCTTCTACTAAAAACAGTCCTTGCTCTTTACGATCTTTAGCATTTTCACCAAGCGCGCGAAGTTGCTTAACTAATGGGTTCTTTGTGCTTGTGAGCAATTATTTATTTCCTGCGATCGGTATATTTTTGATGTTTGAGAATTATATTACAGTATTACCGCATTCCCTAACCCCTTCTCCCTTTTGGAAATTAGAGGTGAGAGAAATCATGTAAAAATCGCTCCGCCCTGTAAGCGTTGGTAATGAAGCTCAAATTCAGCTTTGAGTAATGGAAAATTTTCTAAAGTTGCATCTCTTTTGATGATTCGCTCGGCAGCCTCACGCGCGATTTGAAAAATCTCTTGACGCGCGGCTTCATCAGGCAGACGATCCTCAATAGAAAAACCAGCATGTCCTGATTGTTCTGTTCCCTCATCTTTGCCCTTGCCGCGCATTTGGAAGTCACGCTCAGCGATAAAAAATCCATCCTGTGATTGTTCAAGAACTTGTAAACGCTCTTGAGATGTTTGAGATTTAGAACCGCTCAATAGTAAGCAATAGGACTGCGCCGATCCGCGTCCGACTCGACCGCGCAATTGATGAAGTTGGGCTAGACCAAAGCGCTCGGCATGTTCGATCAACATTACCGAGGCATTGGGAATATCCACACCCACTTCGATTACGGTGGTGGCAACTAATATCTGCGTCTCGCCTCTACGAAAAGTATTAATCGCTTCATCCTTCTCAGCAGAAGACATCTGACCATGTAATAAGCCAATTTGAAAATTTGGAAAAACTACATTCTGTAAATGTTCGCGCTCTTGAGTTGCCGCCTTGATATCTTCCATTTTCTCTGATTCTTCGACTAGCGGAAATACAATATATATCTGTCGCTCTTGAGCGATTTCACGGCGGATTAGGTCATAAGCATCTTTCCGTTGTGAAGGCTTGAGCAATACTGTCTGAATCGGTTTACGTCCGGGAGGAAGTTCGTCAATAATGCTAACTTCGATTTCAGAATTTGTCAGATACAAAGTGCGCGGAATTGGCGTGGCAGTCATGATCAACACATGCGGGTCTTTGCCTTTTTGCAAAAGTCGCGATCGCTGATCTCGACCAAAGCGATGTTGCTCATCGATAACTGCTAATCCTAAACGCGCAAAATTCACACCATCTTGGATTAATGCATGAGTACCAATGACTAGCGGCAGTTCCCCTGTTGCCAATTGTCGTAAAATTTCGCGACGCTTGGCGGTCTTAGTGGAACCAGTCAAGATTTCTACTGGCAAATTTAGCTGCATAAACCATTCGACAATTTTGCGATAATGCTGCTCAGTTAATACTTCAGTCGGAGCCATCAGCGCCGTCTGATAACCTGCCTCGATCGCGGTTAATAGTGCATACACGGCGACAATTGTTTTCCCTGAGCCGACATCGCCTTGCACCAGACGGTTCATCGGTGTTTGTCCTTGCAAGTCGGCGCGAATCTCAGCGACAACTCGCTTTTGGGCGTTGGTAAGCTCAAAGGGCAGTAATTTTTCGAGTTGGGCGATCGCTTGGCTAGTCGGCACAAAATGAATCGCTTTTTGTTGATGGCGGCGATAGAGCGAGACAAGACGGCGATAGAAATATTTATCAAAAGTTAGCCGAATTACCGCTTGCTCCAGAGTTTCGCTAGTGTCAGGATAATGGACTTGGGCGATCGCCTCAGACAATCGCATCATCTTGTAATCATGCAAAAAGCGATCGGGCATCGGGTCAGTAATTTGAGCAACTGCAGGCAAACATTGGGTAACCAAACGGCGAATCTGTTCGGGGCTAATTCCTTCAGTGAGTGGATAGACTGGCACAACTCGCCCGACTGTTTTGGATTGAATCGTGTCTTGAGTATGTTCGAGAACTTCCACTTCATAGTTCTCTAAAGTTAAACCAAATTTATTCTGTTTGACCACTCCTGAGGCGGCGACTGTACTGCCTTGCGGATAGAGCTTTTTCTGTGATTCTTGCCAGCCGCGATTGCTATAGCGTTTGCCCGTCCAGAATCGGCTGAGTTTGATCTGTCCTGTGCGATCGCGCAAAATGATTTCTACAATCGTCAGATTAGGATTTTTAGGACTGGTAAAGCAGCCAAAGCGATTAATTGTGCCAATCACCGTGACGGTATCGCCATCTTTGAGATCACGAATCGCGATCTGACGTGCATAGTCAATATGATCGCGAGGATAGTAATTCAGCACATCACGCACTGTGTGCAAATCTAATCTAGTAAACTTTTGCGCTAAAAACGAGCCAACCCCTTCTACCTGTGACAATGCTGTATCAGGAGATATTTTTTTGATTGCTTTCGGTTCAGTGGTATCAACCTTTGTCTCCGTGATCGCCTCAGTTTTAGGCTTCTTGTTTTTTGGGGCAGCGCTAGTCTCAGCAATTTCACGGCGGCGGACTTCATAGAGCAGTCGGCGCGTCTCCGCGATTAGATGCTGTCTTCGAGTTAGCGGCAACTCATGATATTGAGCATATTGGCTGGCGAGTGTTTTTGCTTGAAGGCGATCGCTCATTTCCCAGTCTGGAGGCAACTGCTCCCGCAAGCTCACATCCAAAAAATCTGCAAACAAAAATTGCTTTCCCTGTAAATTAGAAAAGCCTTTCTCTGCCTCGATGCTCAAGGCTTGTTGTAAACGATTAATATCAAGTGGCACAAATCAATAGCAAATTAATAGATGGCACAAATCAACAAGCTCGTTTGCCAACCTGATTATAACAAAAGCTAATAACTTGGCTATTTTACGCTATGATCAGTAACTGTCGCGAATTGTATAAAATTTTTAGACTCACCTAACCTCTACATCACCTGATAGAACCGAAATGGCTAAGAAAAGCATGATCGAGCGCGAGAAAAAGCGCACCAAATTAGCTGAAAAGTATGCAGCTAAACTCGAAGCACTCAAAGAAAAGTTTGCCAGTCCTGAACTGACACAACAACAAAAAGTGGCAGTCCACCGTGAAATCCAACAAATTCCTCGTAATGCCAACCCCACCCGCCACCGCAATCGCTGCTGGATGACAGGTCGTCCTCGCGGCTACTACAAAGATTTTGGCTTATGCCGCAACGTTTTGCGTGAGATGGCTCACCAAGGCTTGCTGCCTGGTGTAGTTAAATCTAGCTGGTAGGTTTAAGCACTAAAAAGCCGTCACCAAATTAACTTGGTGACGGCTTTTTAGTGCTTAAATCGCTAACTGAGTTACGACTTGCTTTAGTCAAAATCTTCATTAATCTGATCAGGAAAATTAGTATCAAAAATCTGGGCGATCGTGTAAGGACATTTTTGGGGAAAATCTTTGCGTTTGAAATTAGTTTCTTTAACAGCCAGATCGAAACCCTGAGCATACCCGCGTAAAATAGCCTCACTAAGACAGGATTTTAAACTAGGATTATCAGCAATAAGAAATATTAATTCACGCTGTTGTTCCTTAATCGTAAATACCCAACTTTTACTACGTTTGTCTGATTTATATTCCCATTTCAATAAATGTCCAATCAATACACCCAAACGATTTCTTAGTTCTTGTTGTTGCTGCTTACCCAAAGATGCAATCTCTTCTGCCAAACTTTCTAAATCTAAACCATCTAAATTACCTAACCGCAAACGATCAGACTGCTCAACTGTCCAACGATAAAAATCTACATCGTACAGACCAGTTTTCATGTTTTCACGTTTTTACTAATGAAACTATGAACGCAAGTGGACTCGAACCACCGACCCCCACGATGTCAACGTGGTGCTCTAACCAACTGAGCTATGCGTTCTAACGGACAACTAGCATAACATAATGAGAGTAAATTCAATCGAAATATATTAAACCATATCAGAATATTTATGAAATTAATTTTGTATAGCAAGCAAGATTGCTGTCTATGTGAAGGTTTGCTGGCAAAGTTACAACAGGTCAAAAGTGTGGATTTTGAGCTGGAAGTCAGGGAAATTACCAGCAACTCTGACTGGTTCGATCGCTATCAATATGAAATACCTGTACTTTGTATACTTAGCGATCGCCAACAAGAACAAGAGTTGCCCAGACTATCGCCGCGATCGCCTGTTGACAAACTAGAAGCTTTACTTCAGCGTTATGGCAAATGAGAGTTTGTCAAAATTTGCTTAGTAGTTGTCAGAGCATAAATATCAATGACTCCAGGGTATCTTGATGCGCCGCGCGTTTTTAGGCTGGACATACCTAGAGCGATTTTAGCGTTGCTATTGTCACCAAGCTTGGCACAGCGACTAAAGCGGCTGTGGGCATTCACAAAAATTGTACTGCTATTGATGCGGCTCACAAAGCGATCTCGCTCAGATAAAGAATCAGTTAGCAATACATCAGCATGACCACTGCTATATTGATTTACCCAAGCGATCGCCTCCTCCGTATCATTGACAATTTTGATCGCGATCGTCTCGTCTAGATATGCTTGTCCCCAAATATCTTCAGTCTCGATCGCCTGTTCAATCAAAACTTGGCTGGGTTTATCAGTTTCATCGCTATGTATTTCTTCTAGAAACTCTCGGAAGTAGGTAGTTGTCGTGGCACATCCACGCACCACTAAACCTTGCTTCTTTAAGCTGACAATCCATGCACCGAGATTGCGATCTAACGTGTGATCTAGCCATGACTTGTGTATGACCACCTTTTCGATCGCATTGACCGCATCAGGATCACCTTTACGACTATTCAAAATAATCTCTTTGGCAAAGTCTAAATTACCCGAAGCTGATAGATATAAATAGCAATTTCCCATCGCGATCGGCAGTGCGGATACAGTCGCCTGTTTACTCACCTGCTGTACAAAACTAGGACGACCGTAAGGAATTACTAAACGCAAATATTTTTCTTGGACGATCAATTCCTTTAATATCACGCCCTTCGGCACAGAAGTTATACAAGCTTCAGGAAAACTTCTGGCAACGAGAACATCTTTCGCGATCGCGGCGATCGCTTCCTGTGTGTTAGTACCTTCATTCCCCCCTTTGAGAATGATTGTATTGCCCACCTTAAGACACATCCCCGCTGCAATCAAACCCAGTTGAGGAAAACCCTCATATACAAAAGCAACTACGCCCAAAGGTACGCGCTGATAGCCATTAATTCCCACATGCAGTGTGAGGGGGTCGGGCAGATTAGAGAGCTGTTTGAGGCACTCGATCGCATTATTTAATCGTTCAGGAGTTAGTTTTAGCCATTCTAGTACCAACTCAGGTACAGCCATATCGCGACTTGCTTCCAAATCCAGCGTATTTGCTTCTAAGATCAAATTTTTATTTTTTTTAACTGATTCGGCAAGCTCTAGCAGCAAGCTGTCACGTTCTCTAGTCGAGATTTGTGCGAGTTGCAATGCTGCTGTATGAGATTTATAAATGAAGCCTGTAAGGTCTTCTGGTGACATATTTGTAAAATTAATCAGTAATTAAATCAGTAATTAAAAATTGCGATGACGCAGCACTAGCAGTCGCCATATTATCAAACCTAAAAGAATAAACAACAAAATCGCTATGGAAATCTTCAAAGCTAATTGTAGATTTAGCGACCACAAAATGATCAATGTCAAAAACAACAAAGAAGCCGCATACATCAAAGCTGTTTCTAGCAAAGTGTATCGCGCGGGTTCACGAATAGGTTGCCATTTGCCAACCCATTGCCATACATGGCGTTGAGTATCCATGCCCCCCAATTGCAATAGGTTATAGCCGTCATTTTCTAGCTCAAATAGTAAGGAGCAGCGATCGCAACCAAACGCATTTGTCAGTGCAATTGGTTTTAACTTTCCTTGTTTGCGAAGGCAAGGGCAAGGATAAATCTGTTCGATGTCGATTTTTTGAGGCTGATGAATACGCACTTGCTCTCTGCCTACTATAAGCAAAATGTCTTGGCAAAACGATTGTATAGCAATCAAACCTAGAATTTAGGAGCCGTGCATCATCCTATCTTTACTTTTTATCAAAAAATTATGCTTTAATTTAGCGAGATTGCTGTATTGTTGTATTCGGTGTAAAAAACCGAGTCTGAGCGGATGTGGCGGAATTGGTAGACGCGCTAGATTTAGGTTCTAGTATCTTTGATGTGAGAGTTCGAGTCTCTCCATCCGCATATCGTAAAATTAGATAAGTGAAATTGAATCGAGGTTGATTGCTATGTAATCAACCTTGATTCTAATATTGGCTTGATTTTAATATTGGCTTGAACCTATGACACAAAATCGATCTTTCTGGCGCTTTATTCTTAACGACACGACAGGTTTTGTGGTGAAGCGGCTAGGGCAAGCAGTTATTGTGGTTTTAGGGGTGTCAATTTTAAGTTTTTTTGCAATTACAAAATCTCCAGGAAATTGTTTTTCTGAGTTGCGAAATAATCCGAGTACACCCAAAAAAACGATCGCGCAGCTAGAGAAACAGCTAAATTATGATCAGCCTGACGCAGTGCAGTACCTTTTGTGGTTGCGAAATACGCTTAGTGGTGATTTAGGAGTGCGCTGTCAAGGTTTAACACCCGTCACGCCGCTAATTGTTGAACGGGCTGGCAATACGTTGATTATGTCTCTCGCCTCGTTAGTGGCGACATGGCTGATCGCGATTCCGCTAGGTATTTATAGTGCGGTTAAACAAAATACTTGGAGCGATCGCCTGATCCAAGTAATCAGTTATGGGACACAGGGTTTTCCCAGTTTTGTACTGGCAATTTTGCTGTTGATGCTTGCCCAAAACACGGGCTGGTTTCCTGTGGGCGGCATGACTAGCATCGGTTTTGCTGATCTATCACCGTTTGATAGATTTTTAGATATTAGTCATCACATGATTTTGCCGACTTTGACTTTGACGCTGGTTAGTTTTGCAGGATTGCAGAGAATTATGCGGGGTAGTTTGCTTGATGTATTGCGCCAAGACTATATCAAAACGGCACGGGCTAAAGGATTGCCTGAAAGCAAAGTGATTTATGTTCATGCGTTGCGTAATGCGATCAATCCTTTGATCACTTTGTTAGGTTTTGAGTTTGGCGGACTACTTGGTGGAGCTTTTATTACAGAGTTCTTTTTTAGTTGGCCTGGGCTAGGCAAGTTATTGCTGGATGCAACTAGAGAGAAAGACACTAATTTGGTAATGGCGGGGCTGATGCTGGGGACTTTGATGTTAGTTGTTGGGAACTTGATTGGTGACTTATTGCTGAAGGCGGTTGATCCGCGCGTCAAGCTGGATGATATGGATTAGCTTAAATATTCATCTGCGGGGCTTCGCCCTGCGACCCTTGTCGTAGTGAGTTTGATCAACAACTGCTGTAAGGTTGCGGCGCTTTGTGCCGCAACCTTAATTCTTGGTTTTGTATGTTTTTTGTATGTCTATTTCGATAGGGGGAATAGAGTATCTTCCATTATGATTGATAAAACTGTAGCTGTTGGTTAGCGATGTTTCCTTTACATGATGATAATCAAACTCAAGATACTTCTATTGTTGTCTATACGCTGATCTTAGTAAATGTGCTGATCTTTGGATACCAGACCAGTTTGCCAAATTTCCAACTGGGAGAATGGATTGGGAATTGGGCTTTAATCCCTAAGGAGTTGATATCAAATCCATCGAAACAGGCGATCGCTTTGATATCATCACAATTTCTCCATGCCAATATTTTGCATTTAGTTGGCAATATGTGGTTTCTCTATCTATTTGGTAATAGTATTGAAGATCAGATTGGTCATTGGAAATTTTTGTTTTTCTATTTGGTTTGTGGAGTGGTTGCCGCAGGAGTGCAGGTGCTGACTTCACCGACATCGATGATTCCATTGTTGGGAGCTAGTGGGGCGATATCAGGGGTGATGGGCGCATATCTAATCAGATTTCCGCGCGCGCGGATATTGAGTCTAGTCTTCTTGGGATTTTTCTTTATGCCAATTCCCATTCCATCTGCCTTGTTTTTAGGCTTATGGATTGCTGGACAGACGGTATATGCAGCGATGGCAAATCCAAATATGCCGGGAGTGGCTTATTTGGCTCATGTTAGCGGTTTTGTCATGGGTGCGATCGCTATGTATGTATTCATATATCTATTTTCGAGGCGAGCTACTAAATAAAACTACCAGCAGTATATTTATTTGGTATTGCTAAACAAGTTAGGATAGGCGGCGCAAAGCGCCGCCTATCCTAATATCTAGATAATAAATTTACCGTAAAAGTGGTTCCCTGTCCGACTTTGCTCTCGACATTAATCTGTCCCTGATGGCTGTCGGCGATCGCTTTAGCGATCGCTAAGCCCAAACCCGAGCCACTCGTGGAAGAGTTTACGGATTTAGAACTAGATTTACTGCTTTTTTGAGGTTGATAGCGATAGAATCGCTCAAAAATTTGTGATAACTCTGCTTCAGGAATACCTAATCCTGTATCTTTGATCTGGACTTGAATTTGGCTCTGAGAAGTAATTATTTGTGCAGCAATCTCTACCTTGCCACCATTTGGAGTATAGGCGATCGCATTACTCACCAAATTTGTAAATAAGCGTCCTAAGCGATCGCGATCGCCTGACACAAATAAATTTTGTTGCTCGCTGGGCAACTCAATCGTGATTTGTTTTTGTTGTGCGATCGCCTGTTGTTCGGCACTCACTTCATGCAAGATTTGCCATAAGTCGCAAGCCTCGCGCCTTTGGTTAGCAAGCCCGCCATCGTGCCGTGCTAAAAAAAGTAAATCTTCGAGCAATCTCCCCAGACGGCGGGTAATTCTTTCGATTGCTTCCAGTTGCGATCGCTGAAATTCTGGCTCAGGATTTGGGTCAGCTAAAGCAACTTGAACATTAGTTTGGATGACGGCGATCGGATTGCGAAGCTCATGGGATGCATCGGCTGTGAATTGTTTCAAACGTTGGTAAGACTCGCGTACAGGCTCCATCGCAATTCCTGCTAGCCACCAACCGCACAACACAACTACGCCTACCATCAGCATTGTTCCCATAGCGAGATCAAGCAGTAACTGCCTGATCGGTTTAGTGACTTCAAACCAAGGATGACTAATTCGCAAATATCCTAATAGTTTTCCATTAATCACAATTGGTTCTGTCATCTGTCGCAATGGTTCTGCTTCTGACAAATGGACGGTGCGATAGAATGGCTGCGAAATTTCTTTCTCTCGATCTTGCAAAAAATCAACATTACTGTTAGTTGTCCAGAGTATTTTTCCTTGTGGACTAAACCAATCAATATCAATATGATCAGCATCAATTGCTTGGGCATTTGTCGAAAAATTGCGACCAAAATCTGACTCTAAATCAATTAAATTAGAACGAATCAGCGATCGCTCAATTACTTCGGCAACATGATCGATCGTGTCATCAATGCGATCGATCAAAGTAGTCTGCACATATAAATAGAAACCTGTCGCAAACACAATCAATAGCACTGCGGTGACGAGCGCATACCATAGCGCCAGACGGCGGCGCATGGACTGAAAAACAGGATTGGGAGGATTAGTATTCAAATTCTTGTAAAATGGTCAATAGTCTATTTTGACAAGAACTAGGAATCAAATCACTGAGAGCGATTTCGCGCTTACCACCACCGATCGCGATCGCAGTTTCATGCAATACTTCAGCCACATCAGCAGATGTGACTCCATCTAATAGCATTGGATAGAATTTCTCAGCAAGTGGGCGATGCAAATGAGCATCATTCAAGTACAAGTGCCATTTGGCAATATCAATATAAACTTCTTCAGCGATCGCGGCGGCGAGTTGTTCGATGCGTTCGGAGTTACTCATCTTTTTGTTTAAAGTTTTTGCTTAAAACTAAGATACTCATAAAATAAGGCAAAAGCTAGATTACTTTACGGTAATTAGTAAATGCTGGAAGTTTAGGGCATAGCATTCCTGATTTAGGGCTGTCCGTAAATTGGTGAATTGTGGCGGGAATGCTATGTCCCTACAGTTAATCGGGCGACTTATAGCTCTCTAGTAATCAATCTCTTCTAAATTATGGCGCTCCTCAGCAGCAATATCAAAAAAGCTACCCGTTGTACCATCAACGTTTACACTAAAGGAGTAATGGCGATCGCGTGTATCCACACTCACAGAATAGGGAATATCTCGCAAACTATTAAACCAGAATTGTCCATTCTCATCGGTGTAAGTGGTTTGAGCAGGTAAAGAGTTAATCGTTACCTTTGTATTCTTAATGAGGCTATCTCCAGTTACCCCAGCAAAATTACGAGTGTCGGCAATTTTGCCATAGAGAACACTATCTCCTTGAGAATGTCCAAAGAAACTGTAGGCAGGTGCAATCGATGAGGCGATCGCGAATAAAGCGATCGCAAATAAGCTGATCAGCCAAAAGCGAATGCGCTTAGGAAACAAAAGATTCTTAAGACGATTGATCATGATTACCTCTTGAGGATTACTGTTTATTTTGCCAGAAGTCTATTCTAAAAGCTTTGGTAAATCGCCACGCTCTTTCGCACCAGAAATAGCGGCTGCCATGCGCTGAAATACTTCTACATTGTCCATATATCCACGAAATAGACCACTACCAGTACCTTCGGCATTGAGAACGACATCATCAGCAGTGTGATTGGTGATCGTTTCTTTTCTCTCAATGTCTGCGGTCAAAAGTAATCCGTCTGGTTCGCGATCAGGGTTGACGATAGAACCATCTTTTTCTGTGGAAGGATTTAAATTAAGATCATCGGTAAGAAAGTCTGTCCGATAGGCAGGACGAGCGGAGACACCTAAAGCTAATTTGATATTAGGATTAGCTTCATCTGGATAGCCGTTGTTGTCCTTGTCTGTATAAGTTGGGAAGCCTGCGTTTTCAAAGGCATGTAAAGCATCCTTCAAATCAACTCGTTTTTCTTTAATGCTCAGCGTATCAACAGTTCCAGCCACAGTTTCGCCTTGAGCATGGTCAGAGGTGACGATTACTAAAGTCTTGCCATCTTGTTGAGCAAACGCGCGCGCGATCGCTACAGATTTATCTAAAGTGAGAACTTCGTACAACACGCGGTCGGTGTCAAGCGAATGAGCTAATTTGTCTGTTTGAGAAGACTCCACTAACAATATCCATCCTTTGGGCGAAACCGTATCTAAGACCGAAATCGCTTTCTTAGTCATTTCAGGTAAAGTCGGAATTTTAGCAAATTCCTTAGGGATGGGAGGTCTTAGAGATTCTGCGCCACGTCCATCGATAGTTGCTTTACCTCTAGCGATCATGATATCTAGCACTGAAGGGATATTTTGTGAACCAAGTGCGGACTTAGGACGAAAATCTCCGAGGAACAATCCTAAGATTGGCTTATTATTTGGTGCAGCAATCAGACTATCCACATCTCTGACAATGCTGTAACCTTTGCTCTTGGCAATTTCCACGAGGTCTTTGTCGTCTTTACGAGATACGTTGTCTTTAAAATCAGCGATTTTATCCTTAGATAAAAAGTATCGTGCGCCAGGAGCAAGAGCCACATCTACGGGTTGACTGAGTTCCGCAAGGCTTTTAAATCCTGTCTCAGGAAGGGCATAGCCATCTTCAAAATGGTCAAGTAACTGTTGGGCGATCGCCTCATATTGACGGCGCGAAACTAAATTCGCGAATGTCGAAGCGGGTGTCGCATCGACACTAAAAGAAGTTGTCGCAAAGCCGATTCCCCATCCATACAGACGCTTCATGTATTGGGGTAATGTCTCAATACGAGGATTATCTAAGGGATTGCTAGGCGTATTATCAGGAAAAGCCCCTAATGCTCCATTAATCGTCTTTACTCCAGCAGTTAAAGCGATCGCTGTATTTGCCGAGTCTGGAATAATGCTATCCAGCGAGGAAGTACTGACCAGTCCAAGTTCTGTCATTTTTTCCATGTTTAACAAAGATGTTCGCTTGCCATCTTTAAATCCATGTGCCATGATCCGCCCCGCAGTGCGTAACGGATTACCCATGCCATCGCCAATCATGAGAATGATTTTTGTGAGATCGCCAGTTGGCTCAAATTGCTGAACTTTATAATTGTTTTTTGCAGTCACAGTATTGTCATCAGCTTTGAGTGTCGCAATCACCTCATAACTACCCGACTTATCAAAACTAAAGTTCCGCCATGACTGTCCAAACAGATTTGATTCAGCAGGTAATCCAACTTCTAGTTTGCCACCTGCCATCGCCATCTGTTTGGCAATTTGCGCCTGAAATTCTTGGGTATAGTCTTTGCCATTAATACTCAGTGACTGCAAAGTAGGCGATGTTTTTGCAGGAATAGTGTTTTCAATCCGCAGGTCAAAGCGCTGATTGACTAAAAACGTACTATCATTTGTTGGCCAAATTCGGACTTTCCCAACTGTTGCTGAGGTCTTCTCGGCTAGAGCCGCGGGAATGAAAGAGAAATTTGTGATTAGAAATGGTAAAGCGATCGCGATGAATAGAAATGTAATCTGGAAACCCCTAGCGATCTTATTAAGCATCCGATCTAGAAAATCTTTAGGTAAGCGAAAATTTTTGGGTAAGTAACCATCTTTAGGTAAATAACTATTGAATATCATGGCGTGATTACTGTAGTCGTTTACCCAATCCATCAAAACACGAAACTTGTTTTGTCTAGGTTAAGCCACGGATAAGAAATTATTACAGCGAACCATTATGGGGTTGTCTTTGTGATCTTCAGCAATAAGCTAATATAGGAGATTAAGCAATCATGTAATCACCATAGCTAGCTTAATCCAAATTAAATTTAAGTATAATTACTCAGGCAGAAGTGCGTGCAAGCATTAGACCCACAAGAACTATATCCGTTTCAACTTGATCAGTTCCAGCTAGAAGCGATCGCCGCCTTGCAAGCAGGTCGGTCAGTCGTTGTTTGCGCGCCTACAGGTTCAGGCAAAACTCTAATCGGCGAATACGCGATCCATGCCGCACTTGCAGGTGGTCGCCGCGTTTTTTATACCACCCCACTCAAGGCTCTCTCCAATCAGAAATT
>JAYTWB010000085.1:0-1702 GCA_043743655.1 Cyanobacteriota bacterium
ATAATCTATCTAGGATCGATCCTATTAAACTTTGGTGCGTAAATTATGTTTGTCATGATCACGATTACCGAAAGTTGGCGATCGGCATTCTCCAACCAGAGCCAAAGGCGCGATCAGTAATCTTGAGTCCAGGTGCAGCTTGACGGCGCTTAAATTCAGCGATTTTAACGAGATGGACTACTCGCGCCACGATCGCTTGATCATGTCCTGTAGCAATAATTTCCGCAATAGAAAGATGTTGATTAATTAGTTTCTGCAAAATATCATCGAGAATATCGTAAGGAGGGAGTGAATCTTGATCGAGCTGATCGGGCTTGAGTTCGGCACTTGGGGGCTTGGTAATGATGTTAACGGGAATTACTTCAGAAATCTCTTGTTTGATTAATAGGTTAGAACTTGTCCGATTCAGCCATTCACAAATAGAAAAAACGCGTGTTTTCGGGACATCAGCGATCGCCGCAAGTCCACCATTCATATCGCCATAGAGAGTGCAGTAGCCAACTGAGACTTCTGACTTGTTGCCTGTAGAGAGCAGTAGATGTCCAAACTTGTTAGAGATTGCCATGAGCAAGCTCCCCCGAATTCGTGATTGCAAATTCTCTTCTGTCACATCGCTAGCTTGCCCCGCAAATAATCCTGACAAGCTATGATCAAAGGCTGCCATCATTGGCTGAATGGGAATCATTTGCGTGGAAATCCCTAAGTTATTGGCTAAGGCGATCGCATCACTAATCGAATGCTCCGAACTATAAGGCGAAGGCATCAGCACACCTAGCACATTCTCTTTACTGATCGCTTCAGCAGCGATCGCTGCCACTAGAGCCGAATCAATACCGCCGCTGAGACCAATCACGACCTGCCGAAAGCGACATTTCTGCACATAGTCACGCACACCCAGAACTAAGGCGGCAAATATTTCAGCATCATCGCTTTCATACTCAAGCTCTCTAGGCGAGGTTTCTCCTAGTTTAATTATTAGTAAATCTTCTTCAAAGCTCTTGCCGAGGGCAATCATTTCCCCATGTTGATCAAAAGCCATGCTGCGACCGTCAAAAATCAGATCGTCATTTGCGCCGACTTGATTGGCATAGATCAATGGTAAATTATGCGCGATCGCCCGATGACTCAACATCGCCTCACGCAATTTCTGTTTACCGACTGCATAAGGTGAAGCTGATAAATTGAGCAGTAAATCCACCTTCTGTTGAGTTATTTCGGCAACAGGATCATCAGCATAGCTACGTTTACCCCAAAACTTTTCATCGTTCCAAATGTCCTCGCAAATCGTCACGCCTACGCGTAAAGATGATCCACCTTTGAGCTTTAGCGTGAAAATTTGAGAACCATTTCCTGCTTCAAAATAGCGATCTTCATCAAATACGTCATAGGTTGGCAACAACCGTTTATGAAAAACTTGGCTGACTTTACCGCCTTGCAACAAAGCGGCGCTGTTAAATAGAGGTTTTCCACCAGCATGATCGGCATGATGATTTCTGGAAACTGTGCCAACTAGGATCGCTATATCAGGTGGAAGCTTGCGCGCAAGATCGGCGATCGCTAGTTCCATATCGCGCACAAATTGATGATTCATCAATAAGTCACGCGGCGGATATCCACAGATCGATAGCTCTGGTGTCAATACTAACTGGATATCTTGTTTGGCAAGTTTTTGGACAGCAGACAATATGCGATCGCAGTTACC
>JAYTWB010000086.1:0-3044 GCA_043743655.1 Cyanobacteriota bacterium
TTGCGGCAATAGGGGCAGGCACAGTCAGGACAACGCGATCAAACTCTGCATAAGAGCCATCGTCAAGTTCAACATTGACAATACTATTGACAGCATTTCCATTATTTAATTCTATTGACTCGACATGCTGAATTTTGCAATTCAGTTTGATCGTCACCCCAGACTTTATGAGCAGATCAGCAAAGCGATCAAGCATTCGGTTATATCCACTAGGCAAATAACCAAACAGTTCTTTTTTTAAGCCTGTCCGTCTTGCTGCATATAGTCTCGCGATGATTGACCAAATAAATGATGCGGATGCTTTTTTATAGTTTTCGCCGAGTTTTGATCGCAGCAATGGCAACCAGATTTTTTCAAATGTATGTTTCCCTGACCATCGCGTTAGCCAGTCAGTTACAGATATCTTTTCTAGCTTTTTCCAGTCATTGATTTTGGAGCCATAGATGATCGTGAACGCAAAACGTAATTTATCAATTAGATTTAGAGGAAAAAAGCGTAAGAACTCGATCGCGTTAGAAATCGAATATAGCTTGCCATCGTTGTAAAAACCCGTTTTGGTCTCAACCCATTGCATATCGTCGTCTAAGCCTAGTTCGGTCAGTAGCGATCGCAAATGCGTGTCGGACAGCAAAGTAACATGATAGTGGCGATCCCAAACAATATCTCCCAATTGCCAAGCGTCTGCCAAACCACCCAAGCGATCGCTACTCTCCAACAAGGTAACTTGCTTGCCTTGTTGAGCTAGACGCTGGGCAAGAGTCATCCCTAAAATGCCGCCGCCTACGATGCCCCAATGCTGAGATTTTTGTGCCATATAGTTTGTGCCATACACTTTGTGCCATATATTTGGCGACATATCGAGAGAAGTTTGTTATGGAGACTGACCTACTTGCTCAGAGGAGAATATTAAAAAGCTAATCAAGTAACTAGAAGTTTACATTAAGACTATAGATTAACTCAAAGGTATGGATTCCTATTTCGTTAAAATCGGTGGAGTTAGTTCGATAACTTCTTGATTGGCGATCGCATATTTTAAACCACAGGCTGAGCAAGTGATTTCTGGCTGATTAGCAATTGGTGTGTCAGGCAAAAATCGCATCAGTAACTGACCACAGCGACAGACACAACCAACTGACTTAGCAGGATGCCCGATCGCCAAATGAAAATCAGGCACAGACTTGGTAACGAGCGCACCCATACCGACCATCGCAAAGCGACCAATCGTTAAATCATTGCCAATCGTACAGCCCGCGCCGATAGTTGCGCCAGCTTGGACGAGGGTCGGCAAGGTATGCTGATCAGGGTCAGAGTCACGCAGATGCTGGAGATCGCTAGTAGTGGCTCTAGGGAAGCGATCATTAGTAAAAATCGTCCCCGCGCTAATCATAACGCCATCTTCAATCGTGACCGCGTTGCAAATATACACAAAGGCATTAATTTTGACGCGATCGCCGATCTTTACACCATAGGCAATGTAAGTCTTTTCGCCCACGATGCACTCTTCTCCAATTTGAGTCGAGTGCCGAATATGAACGTTGTCCCAAATGGAACTATTTTCACCAATGCTGACCTGATCTTCAATGATTGCCGAAGCATGGATACGCACTGCCATCAGCTTATTTCCCGCCCACAGCCGCAATCTCTTTAGCTGGAGATGCATGGACTTGAGATGCGTAATTATTTTGATGCGCGATCGCTGTCCAACTAACCTGTCGCATCGCCGCATATGCAGACTCGATCGCTTCTACTGAGGCAAGTCCATCTTCAGCCGTAATTAGCAGCGATTCTTCGCCTTTAATAGCTTTGGTAAAGTTCTCAATTTGACTGCGAAATGCTTGGACTTTGTTATAACCTTTACCAAATACAACCCACTCAGAACTAGAAGCTTGACGATATTTTGACTCCTTCCAACCAACCGAAATCGTACCTTGAGAACCATAGATGCGAATGTAGCTATCTAGCTCTTTATTAATACTCCAAGAGAGATCGATGTTGCCACGCACGCCACTAGCACTCTTTACAAAAATCTGGACTGTATCTTCAACTTCTAAGCCTTGAATGCGCTTGCCTTCAACGACTTGGATTTCAGCAAGGGAACCCAGAAAATAGCGCATGATGTCTACAGAATGCGTGCCATTGTCAATGAGAACGCCGCCACCGCTAATTTGCGGCTGTGCATTCCAGCGCTTACTCATATCGACACGACCTGTAAATGCATTCTCAAACAAAACAATTTCGCCTAATATTCCAGACGAGACAATTTGTTTAGCACGGATCACATCTTCGACATAGCGGAACTTGGAAGCCATAGTCAAGATTACGCCTGCATCTTTAGCCGATTCAACCATCAGCTTAGCGCTGGCGGGATTAACACTCAGTGGTTTTTCACAGAGAACGTTGATTTTGCGCTCTAGCAAATATCGGCAGACTTCTAAATGCGTAATTGGTGGAGTACAGACGATCGCTGCATCAATCTCAACTTCATTGAACATCGCCTCATAGGATGTGAAACTCTGACAGCCGATGATTTCTGCTAAAGATTGCGCTCTGTTTAAATCGACATCAGCGATCGCCACCAATTCGGCAATATCTGTACTTTCAAATGCTTGGATATAAGACTGGGCGATCGCGCCTGCACCAACCAATCCAAATCTCAATTTTTTGTTTGTCAACCGTTCTCGGTGTTCTTCGCGATCCGCGACGCAGTCTCGGCAGCCGGGGGCCACCGCACCGACCCGCCGCTCGCGGCCCCCGCGACGAGCGAGGCCATCCTGCGCGCGCTCACCGCTGTGACCGCGGTGAGCGCGGTGCAGGCCGGCTGAGGAGCCCGGCGGCATGCTCGACCGCGCGCTCCGCCAGGCCGCCTCGCGCTGGCTCGGCGACGGGCACGCGGCCGTCGTCGTCGAAGTCGTGCAGGCGCTCGGCTCGGCACCGCGTGAGGCCGGCGTGCGGATGTTGGTGTCGGTCGATCAGGCCCTGGGCACCATCGGCGGTGGCCACCTCGAACTGAAGGCGATCGCGCGGGCGCGCGAGATGCTGCGCAC
>JAYTWB010000087.1:0-5215 GCA_043743655.1 Cyanobacteriota bacterium
TTGAGAGATTATCGACAGTTTGAGACAGTATTAACCAATCGATTCCAAAAAATAAGGAAAGCATCATGACTAAAGCATTTTGGCAAGCAAAAATTTGGGGACTCCTTCACGATCCTGCGTTGAAGGCATTGCAAGACAATTCAGGGCGCGGTGGCAATGGATTTTGGCGATCGCTTAGAGTTATGCAAGACTGGGTTGAAAATGAGTGGAACCCTGAACAATCTAGTGGCACGGCTCTTACAAATATTCATAATGCTGATTACATCGCTTCGGCTAGCGATCGCGCAGCGATCGGCAGCTTGACCTATAGCGTTGACTACAACCGTCAAGGACTAGAAATTATTCATTTACTGTCTGGAGCTAGGCAAATATGGCAATTGCCTAGTAGTGAACATGACCATTTATTTAATCGTGACAGACAACAAAAACGAGTTGACTACCTAAACGAACGTGAGAATAGGCTACTGCCCGATTTTATTAGAGATAGTGAAGACCCACGTTTAGTTTTTTGGTGGTTGTGGCGATGCTTGCCCGAAGCCGTTTGTAAAAGCTTTGATAATGATGCATCAATGTTATTGATGCCTGCGGAAACTCGGATTCCTGATGGTTCGATTTGGAGTCATGCTAGTCTCACGGCGGCGTTGGCTGGCTCGTTAGCGGGTTACGACTTGCAGTCAGAAGATATCGAGAGATGGACAAGTAAAAAGAAACCTTCGCGACCTTATATTGCTGTTTTTAGTTTTTCGCCTATTCAGGAATTGATCAAAGCTAGTCGGAAGATGCGCGACTTTTGGGCGGGTTCATGGATTTTGCATTATCTTTCAGCGCGAATTTGTTGGGCGATCGCTTGGAAATATGGTCCCGATACGGTTCTATATCCAAGTCTTTATGCTCAGCCTTTGATCGACTATTGGCTTTTGCATGGAATTGGTGAAAAAGAAGGTGATTTTAAAGGTTGGCAGCATTTAGAAGATTTTGCAAAGTTTGTTGAGACTCCAAGCGATCGCAAAATTCTCACAGCAGGTTTTCCTAATGTCCTTGTTTTCACATTGCCACAGGATCGCGTAAAAGCGGCAATGCAGACTGCCAAACAGGTTTTGCATGACGAATGGCAGCAATTGGGGAAACTCTCTTTTGTAGAAATTCGTGACAATTCACCAAACTGGATGAATGGGTTGGAGATGGAAAGTAGTTTGTGGGAAGGTTGGCTCGATAGTCAATGGCAAAGCTATTGGTCAGCTTATCCTGTGGGTGATTTGGGTGTGGATTTGCGGAGTTCGGCAATTTATAAAACGAATGAACGGGACGATTGGACAGAAAAGCAAAATGGATTTTGTGAGTTATCTGAACACAATGCTTTGTTCCATCAAAATGAACGTGAATTTTTGACCAAAGCAGGAGAACTACGGCGAAGAGATCAACGTAGAAATCCATTTAATTCTAATGTTGGGTCTTGGTGGAATCATATTTTTGATCGTACTCGGATGGGCTTGACTGCGATAAAAAATGCGCGTGATTGGCAGCTAGCGACTGCTTTTGGAGTGCGTTCTACAATTTCGGGAGTTGGTTCGGCGCTGCATGGATCGCCAAAAGAAAATGAGGAGAGTGTCAAAAATCAGTGGCAAAATCGTGCAGGTTTTTTTGATGGTAGCGAAATGTTGAATGCTTCTGAAACGCTAAAACGTACTTTGCATAAGTCATTGCCAAGACTTTTTCCTGCGATGTTAGAATCTGATAGCGATCGCATTGATGCAGCTTATCCAGACTTGACGGCTGGCGTGGCGGGTTATCTCAAGACGACTGAAGGCGCGATCGCATATTTTTGTGAAGCTTGTCAAGGGATTTTAGATGATATTCCTGATGCGAAGTATGTGATTGATCAGATGCGTGGCAAGTGGGGGATTCCTTATGCTGATGATCGATTGAGATTACGAACTTCTCATTCTCGATTGCTCAATGTCGGTTGGTTGATTGAGGATATGCAAAGGGTGACTGATGATAATCGCAATCAAGTTCGCAAGCAAGTTGAAACTGCGATCGCAAAGTTTTATCCTCAAAATAATCCTGCTGATTGGTATGCGATCGCGGCGGGTGATGGCGATGACATGAGTGAGTGGCTAAAGGGTAAGCATCTTCAAAAATATAAAGACTATATCCCTGAGAGTTTGATAGAATCCGCAAGAAAAATTAGTTCTGATCCTCTTAAGAATGAAGTAAATCAAGCTTTTTTGAAATTTATTGAACAGCAAAAACGGATGGGGGCTTCTACTCATAGCGCTCTATCGCGTGCATTGCTTGATTTCTCTAATCAGCTTGTGCCATATTTGACCGAAGAGCGCTATGCAGGAAGATTGATTTATGGTGGTGGCGATGATGTGCTGGCTTATACTAATCTTTGGGAATGGGATAAGTGGTTGTGGGATATTCGAGAATGCTTTAGAGGACAGCCCGACCCTCATCAAGAATTTAGTAATAATGGTGATTACTGGCAGTGGCAAGGAGAAGATCGCAAAGATTTATCTAAACGTCCATTGTTCACGATGGGAAGCAAGGCGACAATTAGCTTTGGGATTGTGATCGCACATCATTCTGTACCATTAGCGATCGCACTCGAAAGTATGTGGCAAGCTGAAGAGGAAGCCAAAGAACATGCGTATATTGATCCTACAGGTAAGAAACAAGCTAAAGATGCGGTGCAGGTGAGGGTGATTTATGGCAATGGCAATATTCTCAAGGCAACTTGTAAGTTTAAGACATTCAAAGAATGGCAAGCGCTCTTAAACATTCCCAAAATCGAACCTGCTCTGTTTGAGCAAGCCGCAACTATTTGGGAACAGCATCCTGCGCCCGAAGGTGCTATTGGTGCTTGGTGCGTTGCTTTTTGCGATCGCCGCGAAAAGTTAAACGAGCCTACAATAAAAGAAACTTTTCAGAAGGCTTTAACTAATTTCTTGAACGAACTATGGGCTACAACTGCGGAAAAAGATCGCGATCGCGAGGTCAAAAACTGGCTAAAACTCGCAGCCTTTATGCTTCGTAAGCGTGATATCAAAATTGATTAACAGGAGAACTAACAATGCAACTACTTACTCATAAATTTGATGTCGAGCAGTATCAACTGATGGGTAAGGCGGGTATCTTCCATCCTGAAGCCCATGTTGAACTAATTGAAGGAGAAGTTGTCGTTATGACACCAATTGGACTAAAGCATTCAGTTGCGATTAATCGCACTTCTCACTTTTTTCATAAAAATATTCAGTTCAATGGAATTATTAGTATTCAGAACTCAATTCGTTTACCTGATTACTCAGAGCCACAACTAGATATTGCGATATTGCGATCGCGTGATGACTTCTATGCGCATAAATTTCCGCAAGCTGAAGATGTTTTGTTATTGATTGAGGTGGCTGACTCTAGCTTGAAGTACGATCAAACTACCAAACTAGCTCTCTATGCAAAATATGGCATCTTAGAATATTGGATTGCGAATTTAGAGCGCAATGTTTTAGAGATTTATCGTCAACCTCAAAATCAGAACTATCTCAAGCGGTCAATTATTGATACTGATTCTATTGCGTTCAGTGCGATCGCATTACCCGAAATTAGAATGACTTTGAAGGATATTTATGGATAAGCAAATGTATTGGTATAAGTTAACGCCTTTGGATGTGTTGATGTTTCGAGATGCGAAGCCATTTTCGCCACAGGAACGGGCTTGGGCGGGCAGTGTGTTTCCGCCGAATAATCATGCGATCGCAGGAGCAATCCGTTCTAGTTTTGACATTAAGTGTCCAATTCAAATCAAGGGAACTTTTTTATGTTGCGATGATGAGCTTTACTTTCCACGTCCTTTTAACTATGTCAATCAAAATCCGTTAACGCCAATCACTTGGCTAAATGACGATCATCCTTCTAAGCAAATGCTTTGGGATAAGAGTAAACCAGTGCCATTGGTATTGAGCGATCGCGATCATCCTGATCCTGATGAAAACAAGCACACAAAAAGTGACTATCGCCAGTTTTTGCCTT
Organism: Cyanobacteriota bacterium; assembly: GCA_043743655.1. Taxonomy (GTDB): domain Bacteria; phylum Cyanobacteriota; class Cyanobacteriia; order Pseudanabaenales; family Pseudanabaenaceae; genus Pseudanabaena. Next base: position 4,030 of record JAYTWB010000087.1, read on the forward strand.
GTGAGGTAGTGCTAAAACTTCTCAAAAATGAGGTTTTAATCGAAGAAAATTGGTTGGTTAACAAGGACAAAGAAAAGCAATCTCAACCGTGGAAAATTGAAACGCGATCGCACAACACATTACAAGACGGTACTCGCACTGTGAAAGATAGCGATGGCTATTTTGTGGAAAATGCGGTGCGGATGCTCGATGGTTGGGGCTTGGCGATCGCGATCGATGCCGAAACTGACAAACGTCTACGTCAAAGAGAAAAACCTCTAGTCATGCGCCTCGGTGGTGAAGGACATCGTGTGTTAGTCGAGCCATGCGATCATTTTGAAACTCAATGGCAAAATCTGCAAACAGTCTCACAACACAACTTCATTGCAGGAGAGAAGTCTATAGCTTATATGGTGACAAATGGTGTGTTTGAGCGAGTTAGCGATCGCGGCTCATCAGATGGACAGCCGCGATCAATCTGTCGTCCCTATCCGTGGGAATGGAAGTTGTCTCAAGATGGTAAAGGCGCATTAGTGAGTGTGGCAACTGATAAGCCTGTGCCGATTAGTTGTCGCTTTCGCCAAAAGGAAAAAGAAGATGAAGAAGACATCCCATCTAAGGAGAGAAAAAGCGTACCTGCTCCTCAAGTTTTTGCCGCCCCTGCGGGAAGTGTCTATTACCTTGAGCGTCCTGCGGCGCTTTGGCAAAATTTGCCAGAGAATGCAGAAAAGAAAAGTCTCAAGGTTTGGCATGATTTGGGTTATGCCGAAATGTTGTGGATTAAATATTAAGGAAAATAAAAAACAATGTCTAAACTGAGAATTGGTTATTTGTATAGTCTTTCACCTATTCATTGTGGTGGTGAAGGAGATTTGGGTAACATTTTGGAAATTGCAAGGGAAGTACATACTAATTTCCCTTATGTACCTGCTTCATCTTTGCGTGGTAGCGTTCGAGATGAGGTAGTGAATGTCGAGCCTAATGGTAAAGATATTGCTGATCGCCTTTTCGGAAAAGAACTAGATGATCGAGGTCAGATGGGCGTGCATCAAGTTTGGTTTGGTGATGCTCGATTACTTTGGGTTCCCATGCGGACAATGGCAATCAAAGGTAGTGGACGCGATGTTTTTACATGGGTAAGTTGTCATTCTCTAATTCGAGATCATGCATTACTCTCTCATCAGAAGTTCGCAGCCTTTCCCGACCA
>JAYTWB010000088.1:0-9354 GCA_043743655.1 Cyanobacteriota bacterium
CGGACAAGTATCGCTAGAGCGATCGTAAATACGCCGCCCTTGGTACTTGCTGATGAACCAACAGGCAACCTCGATGCAGACAATGCTTGGCAGGTAATCAAAATTTTGAAAAAGCTTAATTCTTTTGGGGTAACGGTGCTTTTGACAACTCATGACGAACAGTTAGTCAGAGCCGCCAATCATCCTGTTTTGCATTTACAAAATGGTTATATTGTGTAATAAATTCTGTCGTAAATAATTTAAAAAACTTCGCAAAGTTTTTTAAATTATTTGGGTTTTGATTAGGGCGGAAAGCGCTATAAATTTAAAGCTATGGTACAAAATATCGTTCGCTTCTTCACCAAAATTGATTATCTGTTGCGCGAAACTTTTTTAGGACTGCGGCGTGGTGGCTGGATGAATTGGGCAGCAATTAGCACTGTGGCGGTGTTGTTGTTTTTGTTTGGGGCAAGTTTACAAATTTCTTGGCAACTAGAAAATGTGCTGGGACAACTAGGCAGTCAACTTGAGATTTCGGTCTACCTTGATGAAAATATGGTCGGTGAGTCGATGCAGCCACGATTGCTGTTGGTGGATGGAGTTGCCTCAGCGCGACTAATTCCCAAAGAGGATGCATGGCAAAATTTGATGAAAGATTTGGGTAAAAACGATCTCGGTCAAGCTACGCAGCAAATTGGCGGAAATCCTTTAGTTGACGAATTTAAAGTGAGAGCTATATCGAGCGATCGCGTGCCTGATATTGCCAAGCGGATTTCGGGCTTAAAAGGTATTAATGAGGTTTGGTATACAAATGAAGTAGTGGAGCGGATTGGTCAGTTACGCCGCGCTTTGAGTAATAGCAGTGTGGCGATTGTAGCCATTTTTACGGTAATTGCGATCGCGGTGATCACCACCACAATTCGACTGATTGTATTGGCAAGGCGGCGTGAAATCGAGGTAATGCAACTGGTAGGAGCAACGGCTACATGGATTTATTTTCCGTTCGTGTTGCAAGGTATATTTTTTGGGATCACAGGAGCGGCTACAGCTTATTTGATGCTGATGCTGAGTTTAAATCTTTTAGGTGGGGCGATCGTTAATCAACCAGAATTAATTAAATCGCTAACTCTAGGTTTGACGACTGACTTGCGATCGCCGCTGCTTTTACCTGCGATATTAGTTGTCTTTGGCTCAGTAATTGGTGTACTGGGGAGCTTGCTCGCGGTAAGACGATTTTCTTTTAACTGATAAGGCTATGGTATAGTGGCATTCAGTAAGGGTATGTAGCTCAGTTGGATAGAGCATCAGGTTCCGGTCCTGAGGGTCGGGGGTTCAAGTCCCTCCATGCTCGTAAATCCAGTTTGATGTCGCGAAGCCGCGACATCAAACTGAAAATAAATAATTTAAATTTTTGATCTTCTAAGTTTTTGATCTATGGAACGTGGATTGTTGTGGTTGCCCTTGCTGGTGATGTTCTTTTGGCTAGCATGGGCGGGCTGGAATGAATACCAAAAAATTGAATCCTACAAACGTTGGGCTGAAAAATTCGAGCGTCATAAATACGATATCTATGCAGTCTTAGGTCAAAAAGGCGATCGCTTGACATGGGGGAAGCCAACTCGCAAAGAGCCTCTAGATATCCAGTCTGTAGACTTGCAAGACATCTCTCGTATCAGATTTTGGATTGACAGTAAATTTTTTGAGCAAAAAGATGCAGAACTTCCATTAAATGGCAAGAAAATTTCACTAGAGTTATTGCTCAAAACTGGTGAAATGACTAGTATTCGGTTTACAGATATCGATATTGCGGCGGGCTGGTATCGTTTTTTGAGCGATCGCTTAGCAGCACAAATTAAAACTTAAAAAAGCAGCCACTTACTTGATACATTCTTTAGACATTGGCTGTTTTTAAGTTTTATTAAGCTAAGTTCAAAGCTAAATAAACGGTTTAAGTACGATCCAAGTATATTTACGCAGCATAAGTCATTTCTTAACCTCGCTATAAACGTAACTTTAACTTCATCTCTTAGGCTTAAACCAAGTTGTGAGGGTTTACTTTGGAAGTTTTTTTAGAAGTTACTTTAGAGTTTATTAAAGCAATTACAGCAGTAGCGCTGTTACTTCTGCTAGGCGACTTCTTTTCAACATTTTTCTATCATGTTCCCGAACATGTATTTGGTAAGTTTCATTCCATCGTGCATCATGGCAAAAACCGCAGCTTTCTTCACTATGCGGTTTTGACCAGAAATCCCCTCGTCCTGCTAGATGGTGTTTTAGGTGCAGTTCCTTACTTTATATTCACTCCCTGGCTTTGGCAGTTATCAGCTGTGGGTACAATTATTGGACTTCTGTTAGGTGAATTTCATGTGGTTTGGCGACATGTTTCGATCCTTGAATGGAAAACTCCAGAGCTAGTTAAATCTTTTTGCAATTTACTTTTCATTACCACTCCCGAAAGACATTGGCTACATCATCAAAATGCCTTTGCGGCTTACGGCGATATTTTTTCGTTTTATGATTATCCTGCTCAAAAATGGTTGACTTTCTTACGTTTTGTCCGTCGCAAATTTAAGGCAATCGTAATTGTTGGGCAGGTGTAAAAAACTGACGGCTGACGAGATTAGTTAATATTAGAGCCGTAATTAGATTAGCTGTCGTGACTGCAAATAAAATCACCAGTTGATAGCGAACTGCTAGTAGTGGTGACACCCCACCTAAAATTTGTCCTGTCATCATTCCGGGCAAAGAAACTACACCTGCGACCATCATCACGTTAATCGTAGGGATCATCGCGGCTCTGATTGCCTCTGATTGATAATCTGAGATCGCCTGTTGTGGGGTTGCACCCAAACATAAATACGTTTCGATTTCGCGCGATCGCTTAACTAAGTCTTGCGTAAATCTCTCGGCAGCAATCGCTGCGCCATTCATTGAATTTCCTAAGATCATCCCTGCAAGCGGAATCAAATATTGCGGCGAATACCAAGTGTCGGACTGCACGACTAAAACTGTGGTGTAAGCGAGAATTGCACCCGTGCCAACTGTAACCGATATCCACATGATCGGCAGAGCGTAAGGCACTTTTTCGCGGATGCGATTTTTCGCTTCACGGGCTGCCATTAGGCTCATTAACAAGATAATGAACAGGATTACTACAGGCTGCTTAATTTCAAATACAGCATCTAGCAAAAAACCCACCACTACTAATTGGATGCTGCTGCGAAAAGTGGCGATTAATAAATTTTTGGCGATCGCTAATTTTTGCCACACCGATAAACTAATGGCGATCGCTACCATACCAAGAGCGATCGCCATTTTAGGAATATCTAGATCGATAACAGCTGTCATAAGTTAGTCATCCATAGAATTTAATAGCCACGCGAAGCATGGCTATTAAATTCTATGATTGCAAGGCGGCTAAAGTTTGTGAACCGAGAACTCCATCTACATTTAACCCATAAAGAGCTTGGGCTTTTTTGATCGCAGCCGTAGTCCTTGAACCTTGCACACCGTCGATTGCGCCATCATAAAATCCCAAACTACTCAACAGCTTTTGTCCTTGAGCGATCGAGCTATTACTCAAACTATCAGAGGTATTGCTATTTGCCGCTTGATAACTAATTGGTACATAGTTGCTACCTGCTTCTAGCGCCGCAATAGTCAAAGAACCTGCTACGCCATCAGCAATTAAGCCATAGGTTTTTTGCGACAAAACAATTGCTTCTTGAGTCATTGGTCCTGAGATACCATCGATCGCTCCACCATAAAAGCCGCGATCGCTAAGCAACTGTTGCAAATTCCTAGTTGCATCAGATTTATTGCTGGGATTAGATGTACTAATCGGTATTGTAGAAACTAACCCACCCGACTCGTAAGTGTCAGATTGCAAAGCAGCAAGAGTTTGCGCGCCGATTACACCATCAGTCTCTAGCTTATAAAATGTTTGCGCGGCAATAATTGCCTCTGTCGTAGCCGCACCTTTAACCCCATCGATCGTTCCTGGATTAAAACCACGTCTAGCTAGCAATTGTTGGATATTAAGAATGTCTGAGGTGTAAGCGATCGCCGCGATTGGCATGGCATTCATGGCGATTGCACCAGCAGCTATTCCAATGCACAAAGCCGATTTGGCATGATGCGAAGACTTGGCGATCGCATCAAATACTTGACAGTTCAAAGTTTGATCAATACTTTCACCTTGCTGTAAGCGATCGCAAAGCATTTCACTATGTAGATAAGCAACAAGTTCCATACAATTAAGCCTCAATAAAAAATGCCACTAGGCTAATTAAGCTAATTAAATAGACTCGTTTAAATCACGATTTGTGTCGCATCTTTAAAACAATCTATATATTTTATTGTATGAAAAAAACAAGTAAATGTCAGAAATTGTTTGATTTATTTATACAAAACTTCTGTTGATCGCCTCGACCAGACCATCTAAGGTATATTCCAGCGCTTCACAATCAACGCGTCCGATTAGCTCATGACAAGTCTTAGAAGTTTGGGGTCCAATCGAGGCAATTTTGACGCGCGCGATCCATGATTGCCAAATTTCTTTAGGCGCAACGCGATCAAGCAATAAGCAAAAATGCTTCACGGTTTTAGAGCTAGCAAAGGCGATCGCATCCAATCTCTGATTTTGAATAGCCGCTAGAGCGACAGGATCGATCGATTCGGGACAACGTGACTCATAGGCGGCGATCGCATCTACAATCACGCCATATTTTTGTAACTGCTCCACCAATATTTCGCGCCCGCCCGCCTCCACACGCGGAAACAACATTTTTTGATTAGTTAATTTGCCAGTTAAAACATGATTTTGATTAACAAGCGCTTCCACCAAAGCATCCGCCACAAAATCTGTCGGGACTAAATCAGGCACAATCCCATAATTTGCCAATACTTCCGCCGTCTTGCGTCCGACCACAGCGACTTTAAGTAAATGCAAAGCGCGGCTATCTTTACCTGATTTTTGCAAACGCCCAAAAAAGCTCTCAACCGCATTAGCTGATGTCAAAATTAACCAGTCGTAATCGGCAATATCAGCAATCGCTTGATCCAACATTTGCCAACTGGTCGGCGGGGCGATCGCCAAAGTCGGCATCTCGATCACCGATGCTCCTCGACTGGTCAATAAATCAGTAAATAAACTAGCCTGACCCGCCGAGCGCGTCACTAAAATCGTTTTGCCTTGCAATGGCAACTTTTCTATACATTGCTCAAATTTTTTTAACGTTTGCAAGCAGGGACTAAATAATTGCTCATGAAACTTTACGACTTCCCCAATCACAATTACCGATGGCGATAGCGATCCTAAAGGCAATTTTGACTGAATATCCGCAAGAGTTCCCGTCCATACCTGCTGATCAACTCGACCAGACCAACGCACGATCGCGATCGCTGTATCGGCATCTTTACCCTCACGCAATCTTTCCAATAATCCCGTCAGATTATTTGTCCCCATCAAAATTACCAGCGTGGGAATTTGGGCGATCGCTTCCCAAGGCAGCCGACTCAGATCATGTCCCGTCATTACGGCAAAACAAGAACTAGATTCAACTTCTGTAAGTGGTATCCCTGCCAACATTGGTGCAGCGATTGCACTCGAAATTCCTGCCACGACTTCCCATTCACAACCCGCTTCTTGTAAAGCAAGTATCTCAGGCAGCGATCGACCAAATATCCAAGGATCGCCACTCTTGAGGCGCACCACGCGCTTACCTTGCAAGCAATATTGCACCAGCATTTGATTAATTTCAAGTTGCTTAATGCTCTCCTGACCGCCACGTTTACCTGCGATCAGGAGATTTGCATGGGGCGGCGCAAGTTTTAATAAACAACCATCGACCAGCGCGTCACTAATAATCACCTCCGCAGCCCCAATCAAATCCCTAGCGCGAACCGTCAAGAACTCCACGCCGCCAATTCCTGCACCCACAATAAAAACTTTACCGCTCATTTCAGTCGTCCTTTTAAAACACATTACTAAATAATGCTAAGATTATAATTCTGCTAAAATATTGAACCGCATCACGCAGAAATTAGAGCCATAAACCTATGATGAAGTTGAGATTGAAGCGATTTGGCAAAAAATTTGAAGCCAGCTATCGCATCGTTGCCGTAAACAGCACCAGCCGCCGCGATGGTCGCCCTCTTGCTGAGCTTGGTTTTTATAATCCACGCACTAAAGAAACCCAACTTGATGTACCTGCGATCGTCATTCGCATCAAACAAGGCGCGCAACCTACTGACACAGTACGCCGCATCCTTGAAAAAGCTAAAGTATTCGACCTAGTTAACGCTTAAAGTAATCCAAATTTGTGCCTGACTACAATACCTTAATTAGTTTTTTGCTGAAGCCATTGCTTGCTCATCCAGATGCTTTGAAGATAGATTTCGAGTTAAGTAACAATAACGATCGCGTCTGGATTCGGGTTGCTGTTGATCCAGAAGATCGAGAGCAAGTTTTTGGCAACGGGGGACAGATAGTTCAATCAGTTCGGACAGCCGTCATGACTGCAGCTGAAGAAGCTGGTCATAGCGCCAGACTTGAAGTATTTGACCCGACTCCCGATAACACCTCCAACGACTATCATGACCAATATTCAGAGCGTCAAGAAGTAGAGGTTGAGCGTCCTCGGATCAATGTTGAAAAGCCAAAGCGCCGTGAAATTATCAGTTAAAGTAAAGGGGTGCTTCGCACCCCTTTACTTTTTAGTGAAACCGAGTTTATGAATGTAGGCGCAGAAATTCTTTGCATTGGTACGGAGTTATTGCTAGGCGAAATACTTAATAGTAATGCTCAGTACCTCGCTCAGCAATTGGCTTTGTTAGGTATCCCACATTTTTATCAAACCGTTGTTGGTGATAATCCTGAGCGCATTTATCAAGCTTTAGCGATCGCTTCTAGCCGCTCTAACTTAATCATTACCACTGGCGGGCTTGGTCCCACCCCTGACGATCTGACTACTGAAGCGATCGCCAATTTTTTCCATACTGCTCTAGAAGAACGCCCCGAAGTTTGGGAACGTATCCAGCAAATGGCGACTCTGACAGCTAGGACGCTCACACCTAATAATCGTAAACAAGCATTGCTGCCCCAAGGTGCAGAGATTTTACCCAATCCTGTTGGTACTGCTCCTGGCATGATTTGGGAGCCGCAGCCGAATTTATTGATTCTCACTTTCCCTGGTGTACCTAGTGAGCTTTATCCCATGTGGCAGCAGACCGCTTCACCTTTGCTGCAAGCCAGAAACTATGGTCAAGGTACATTTCACTCCAAAGTTTTGTTGTATTGGGGAATTGCTGAGTCTGCCCTAGCCACAAAAGTTAATCATTTATTCGACCTTAAAAATCCTACAGTTGCACCCTATGCCAACTACGGACAGGCAAGATTGAGGATTACAGCGCGGGCAAATACTCAAGAAGAAGCGATCGCGCTTATCGCCCCAGTCGAAGCCGAAATTCGTGAACTCACGGCTGAGTTTTGTTATGGCACTGATGATGACACTCTTGCATCTGTAGTTGGCAAGCTCTTGCAAGAGCGTGGTCACACTCTTGCAGTTGCTGAATCCTGTACAGGCGGGTGGTTAGGTGAAATGTTGACCGAAGCCTCAGGTAGTTCCAGTTATTTTTTGGGAGGGGTGATCAGCTATAGCAATGATGTCAAAGTTGATTTATTAGATGTTGATCGCCAAACTCTTGACCAACATGGTGCGGTCAGTACGATCGTTGCCGAACAAATGGCATACGGTGTCAAAACCAAACTCAAATCTGATTGGGGAATTAGCATTACGGGGATCGCGGGGCCAACAGGTGGCACAGAATTGAAACCAGTTGGCTTAGTTTATATTGGGATCGCCTATCCTGACAGCAAAGTTGAAGCGATCGAGCTGCGATTTAGTCCCTCTAGAGGTAGAAATTGGATCAGAAAAGCAACTGTAATGTCATCTTTAGATTTGTTTAGAAAAAGATTTGTTATGATTAAGTAAATAAACCTAGACAATGGTAGGGAGCCAAGCATAGTGAAAGCGATCAAGAAAGTATTACAAGAAATCGGTGAGATTTTAAATCGCGTTTTGGAATCCCTTCTGGGTCAAAGTCAACCGCAACCCGAGTTGATTCCTATCCCAGTAAGAAATAATTCTCGTTACTCCAATCGCCGTTAAGACTGTAAAGCTCGCATAGCATATCGGGCATTACATTTTGTGGTGGGTGGGAAATAAAAAAGCCTTGCAAAGCAAGGCTTTTTTATTTAATTTTAGCTAAAGTGTAACAAACTCATCTGCGAGTCGATCTCCACTGTGATCGCGATCCATTTCCATCTCTAAAATCGAAGTAGAGGGTTGCGCTTCTTGGAAATAGATAATATCTTTGCGAGGATCAACTTCACCAATTTTAATACGCAGATTATCACCAACCTGAATCTGACGGGTAATTCGCATCGGTAGTTTTAAGCCTAAATCTTCGATCAGCACGAGAGCCAGCCTTTCATTCTCACGCAGCCAGTCTAGCATCAGTGCTTCCCAGACCACTTCTTTGTTGCGGCGTAAATATTCTAAACTCCAATAACGCACCGACTGCTTCTCGACTTGATTGGCATCCCAGATTGCAGGCTCGATCGCCTGCAAAATCCCTGTCAGCATCTCCGCCGTGAATGGCAAAGACTCATCGCGCAAGAAAGCTTTGATTTGCCAATGAGCTAACAAGTCGCTATAACGGCGAATTGGTGATGTGATTTGAGCATAAGCATCTAGCCCTAAACCTGCATGACGCGAAGCATATAGCCCTAGTGAACCTTTAGTCATGCAGCGACAAATTGCAAATTCGCGCACAGGTCCAGATGGCAATTGCATCAAAGTATCGAGGGGTGGCAGTTCGGGCTGTTCTTGGTAGCGATAGGGAATCGGAATGTTATTAGTTTGGGCAAATTTAGCAGCAACTTCACCACCGAGGATCATCATCTCTGCAACCAGTTGTCGTGAGAAGGTGTCTTCCATCAGCTCTAGACTTACGTGATCGCCACTTTGTTCAGATTTAGAATCAACCTTGACACTGGTATCAGGTAAATGAATTTCGATTGCACCTTCAGCCACGCGCCATTTTTTGCGAAGTCGGGCAAAGTCGGCAAGCCGTTCGAGATCATCTTCTACACCGAGTTGCAACATCTCCTCGACATCATCATAGGTAAGTCGATAGTTGGGCTTTATCAAACTCGCCATGATCTCAAAATGCTCAACTGCACCAAGATCATCAAGGTCAACGGCAAAGGACATCGCATGACAGACTTTGCTTTGGATTAAGCTCATTGGGCCTGTCGCTAAATCCATCGGGAACATGGGAATCACTCCCGTGTGCAGATACACGCTTGTC
>JAYTWB010000089.1:0-4515 GCA_043743655.1 Cyanobacteriota bacterium
ACCGCCACCTGTCGTCTACGGATGTCAAGACGGGCAAGTTGAGATTCAGCAAAGGCAACTTGTTGAGGAGTTCCAATTAAAGTAATTGATCCCGAACGCTCTTCAGCTACTACTTGCAGTCCTTTTAAAAGAGGATTAACATTACTGTCCGCAGTAAATGTAAGAGTTTCTAGTGTTGGTATTACTTCTACAGGAGTATTAACAACAGTCGAACCTGATGCGATGGAAGCGGCTTGTGCGCCCGGAATTGGACGTTGGCGGTTAATAACACGGGATGCACCTAGACCAAGTAGGTATGCTGATGCTTCGCCAACAGTGATTTGGTTCAGACGATAGCTTTTTGAAATCAGATTTTTAAGCGTTACAGGAAGCTTTGTGGCGACAAAGATTGTCTGACCAATCCGATTTGCTTCTAGTCCAGAGATTCTCAAAACATTATTGAAGACATCTTGAGCAGTTTCATTCTCGATAGAGAGACTAACTGGTTGCTTCAATCCGCCTGTAGTGGTTGGAGTAGCAGTAGTAGTTGGAGCCTCTGCCGAGACAACACTCAAGCCTGCGACACGACCAATCAAAGTCAAAACCTCGATCGCAGGGGCATCGCGCAAAGTGATTCTTGGCACACGCTCAGCTGTACCAAGATCGATGATGTCAGGACGAAGTTTGGAAGAAGTTGTGGCAATATCTCCAATAGGAGGAGTCTTGAGTTGACGGAAAGGCGGCACAACACCAGGGACACGACCTTGTAGCTGTGGAGTCACAGGATTAGCGACAGGTGGTGGAGTGGAGTTGGGGGCAGTGTTTTGGGCAACACGAGTCTTCCCATCAGCAGCCGTGATCGTTACCTTCGACTCAAATAGTGGCTTGCCGAGAGAAGAAGGAGTATTTTGAGCAACTAAGGCTTGATTAGGATCAGCAGCCGTTTGGTTATTGACAAATCCAGATTCAGGAGCATTAGCCGCAGAGATAGAACTAGCTTGACTTGCTGAAGGCTGCATCTCTAAACTAAAAACCAAACTGTCGCCAGTATCTTGACGTTTGATTAGTTCCTTCAGCATCGCTGGATCATTGGCAGTGACGCGGATTTGGACTTTGTTTGCAGCGTATTGAGTCGCCTCGATCGCGCTAATACCAGGGACAGGATTTGTCTTGGCATAACTAGCATTACCATTGCCTAGTTGCAACTGTGCGCCATTGAGAATCGCCACCCATGCCTTACCTTGACGGGTATAAGTCACCTGTGGGCGATCGCTACTTGCAAAATTCAGAGTGAGGTTAAGGCGATCGCCTGCCATGCTGGTGTTGATATCGGTGATGCGGCTAGCCACCGCCACGACATCAGTTTGATTTACCGATTGATTAGCCAATATTGGGCTTTTGCTTTGAGCTTGGCTGGGGGCGATCGCTAAAACTTGCGGACAAGTTGTCGCAATCAGAAACCAGCACGCTAGAGACTTGATCTTCGATTTCATAATTACACTCCTCATTAATTCCTGACGGAACTCAATACACTTAAATCTTTTCAGTAATCTTTGTCGCAAATCTGTGAGAACGAGGACATATCCTGATTAAAGGAACGACACAACCGACAGAAAATTGACAGGATTATGGGTCGAGATTATACCATATCTTGTCAATTTAAAATTAAAAAAATCACCTGTTTGCCTAGCCTCTTTTAGCAAGAGCTAGAAAGTACTCTTGATTTTTCTTCTGTAAGAGAAAAATCAAGAGTGATGGCTTATTTTTTTGCTGGTACAGCCGCCGCAGTAGCCGCCGCCGCCTTAAGCTCAGCTTCACTCAATGGCACAAAGGCTTCTAGAGTAAAGTCGGCTCCGATCAATGGTGGCAAACTATCGAGTATCTCTCTTTCTTTGCCAGCCGCGATCGGGCGTGAAAACTTAAACTTCTCAACAGGCAAACTTTTTTTAGTTAGTTTTAAATCCTTGACTGCGAGTAGAGGCTTTAAACGCTCAATTTTTTGAATTGTGTTTAATACATCTTCAAATTTGCCATCAAAACCAATTGCGAAAGTATATCGAGTATATTGGGCTTCTTTAATTGGGGGTGAAGGCTGGAAGGTTCGCATCGTGCCAGCCAACTCATAGGTGAAGTCTGGGGGTAAGGCGATCGTAATCGTCTTCGGTATTTGCTCCTGAATGTCGCGCATCAATGTATCAATATTATCGACACTTGGCAAAAGAGATAGAACAAATTGATTTTGCTTAGTAGCTTCTTCAATTCTGATCGCCACATCACCTTTACTAGCGACTTTTTGTTTTAGAGCCGTAAGCCCAGACTCCTTCGTATCGATATCTTTTTGACCAGATTGAACTTGATCCCAGAGAGGCATGACATAACTTGTTGTTACATAAGCGGCTAAACCAATGCCAGCAACACCAATTAATATTCCTAATATTTTTGAAGTAAAGGTAACACCAAATAGGCTCAAGCCACCTGCTGCACCATCTTCCATCCCTGAAGCAGTTCCAACATTTGTCATTTTATTTGATTACTCCTTGTTGTCTTAATAGATTCACTCTTGCGACTAGACCATCCGCTCCTGCTTTTTGAAGTTCGGGTAAAAGTTCCGCAGGGCTTTTTGAGGTGACAGTAGTTTCGATTTTGAAGTTGACCAATGTGAAGTTGGCATCAGATGTTGCTTGTTGCAAAGTTGATGAAATTAACTTCGTTTTCTCACCGTCTAAGAGCGGTGATGCTTTTAGTAATAAGAGAAAATCGTTTAACTCGTTGAAGTTAGTCGCTTTACCGTCTAAGTTGACAACCGATGATTGAGTGGGATTAGCAGCAGATGCGGGGACAGTTGCTTGAGTGATTGAATTAACCTGAATCGTGATCGGTGTCCGTTTTCTGACTTCATCAGCGATCGCACTGGCAGGGAAGTTACCAACAAATAGGGTTAAAAGTTGACCAGTTCTAGCTTGGATCGCTTTAAGTTGGTTTTCTTGCTCTTCTAGAGCCTTAAGCTTGCCAGTTAGCTGTGATTCTGTCGCTTTCAGACTAGATAGTTTTGTTTGGATTCCCTCATTGGTGGAGTTAAGAAAAAACCATGCGCCGCCGACTAGAGCAAGAGCGACTACAGTCACAGCACCACCATAGATTAAAAACTGCGAATCAGCGATCGGAGTCCGTTCTACTGCTTGCGCTTCAGCAGCAGCGCGATCGCTTAAAAAATTAATATCGAGTGTATACATAATGTTGTTTAAACCTCTCTCAAACCTAGACCCAGAGCCACAGACATCGCCATGCGATCGTGCATAGCAATATCACCATCAAAGGTAACACCGATCGCCAGCAGGGGATCGACTGCATTAGCGGCAATACCAAGACGCTGACTGAAGAACTCATTTAACTGACCAATACAAGCACCAGGTCCAGCAATCAGCAGTTGCACAACATCAGACCCAGGAGACTGGCTAGTATAAAAATCAATTGAGCGCCGTAACTCATCAGAGAGATCACCAACAACTCGCATGATCGCCGCCTCACCAGGAGTACTGCCACCACCCGCCAAGCTAGCTGTGTCCATAGATTGCACAGGTACAACTGTTGAACTCAACATTTCCATATCTGTCGTCCGTCTTGGCGGCAAATTGATCGCTCGCAATTGAGCGTTTTGAATTTGCGCTGTACCAATTGGGAAAGTTCGCGAAAACTGCGGCACACCATCAACGGTTACGGTGATTTCAGTGGCTTCGTATTCAATGTCTACGATCGCCACCGCTTCGGCTAGCGTGCTAAATCTTGATAGTTCATTGTGCATGGCTCTGATCAGTGCAAAACTGCTGACCTCAACAATATCAACCTGTAACTGCGCTATTTCTAGAGCCTGCATATAGCTATCAGTTACCTCTTTAGGTGTTGCCACCATCAAGATTTCGATGCGCTCAATGCCGTCATCATCGAGGGCGATACCAAGTTTTTGATAATCGACATCGGCATCTTCGCGAGGAAATGGTAAGTACAGGCTTGCTTCTTGATTGAGTACCATTTCGCGTAATTCCTGATCAGGAATCTCGGCTGGCAATCGAATCAAACGACTTACTGTTTCGCGACCGGGGAGAGCCGTTGCGACTTTTTTTACTTTTACTTTCTTTTCTGCTAGCAAACTGCGAATAACTTCTCCCAGCGCTACAGGATCGAGAATGCGTCCTTCTTCAACAGTTCCTTCAGGAAGTTCAACGCTACCATGCGTCACTAACTTGTAAGAAGATGCCCCCTTACGGCGCAACTGAACAAGGTTAACTTTCTCGGAAGTAATTTCTATTCCGATACCTTTTTTAGACTTTCCGCCAAATTTTAAGCCGAACATAAGCGTGTCTTTATAAGTTTTGTAGCTTTTGTAGCACTGGGCATACTAAACAATGGAGGGATTATAGACTGTAAGTGACCGTTGTCAATAGGACAACAGAAAATAATCTTGACCAATGTCGTAGATGTCTGATTTTGCCTTGTTTCTTATAGACGATTTTGGTCATTTTGGCAAATCAACAAAAA
>JAYTWB010000090.1:0-10669 GCA_043743655.1 Cyanobacteriota bacterium
CGAATCCGAATCTTTTGTTGTTGAGGTGCCACAGTCTTTCTTAGGAATATATTCGGGTAAAATTTTCAGCGTTTCCAATATTAGCATTCTCGCAAACTAAAATCAAACCAAAATCAAACTAAATTTAAGTCCGCCGCAGATTCGCCCTTCCCACTCAAGAAATAGCTATGCGCGGCGAAGTCGCGCATAGCTATTTCTTGGTTTTACATGCATATTTCTTTGAGCTGAAAGTCATAAGGATAATTGCTGTTACAATTATTTGAACAGATACAACCATACGAACCAGTTAGAAATATGCCGTTGCTTCTCTCTATTCTTCTCTCTGCTCCAATTTTTTACGCTGCGATCGCAGGTACATATTTGCTAGTGATCCCTTTGCTGGTGATATTTTATTTCAAGGCGCGTTGGTACAAAACTGGCTCTCTTGAACGCGTATTCCTTTGTTTTCTAGCCTTTTTCTTCTTCCCTGGGCTACTGCTCGTCTCGCCATTCTTTAACTTTCGTCCGCAAATGCGCGAGGTATAACGCGAAATATAAAAGCGAGATACAGTATGCGCCGCATTGATGCTTTCGGAATTGTGATTGTTTTTTTTGTGTTCGGTGGAGTCGCCTTTGGGGCGTTTCGCACCTTTGGCTTTGATGCAACTAATGCAGGGGTTTGGAGTCAAGTCGTCTTGGTGGGCGTATTACTTGCTTGGATTTCGACTTATGTATTTCGGGCTGTCACCCAGACGATGACTTACAACCAGCAGCTAGATGAATACAAAAAAGCAGTGCTGACGAAACAGTTAGAGGAGATGTCTCCCGAAGCACGCGAGAGCTTACTTGCTGAAGTGGCCGCCGAGAGAGAGATATCGCAACCTATCAGCCAGATCAATGAGCCAGATGAATGAATCAGCGATCGCCTTATTATTCTTTATTTCATCCTAAGCCGCTCGCGAGGCGAGTTAGCTCGTTTGGCTTTCCTAGAGATTTAGGCGATCGTTTTCAAATAATCAATAAGTGGTTATGTTTTGCTAGCGATGGCAAAGTATCTAACTTGATCGCTGAAGCGCAGTTTTTACATGATATTTTTGTTGATATTTTGGGGTATAAATCGCCCTTTGAGACCAACGGTACATCTTGGGAACTAGAGCTACATCCAACTCCTGCGCTGGGATTTTTTGCTGAACACGCAGTAAATGTGATTGCTGAAATCAGAGTAAATACAGCCGAAGAAGGGGCGATCGTCAAGCCAGAGTCAGAACATGAAACAACTGAATGGTTGATCGTGTTGGACTATCGAGAAATCTGTTTATATCATCGTGATGTATCAAGTTTATTTTGTCAGAGATTTTCTTGGGAATCATTAGCTGATTTAGATCAACTTAAAGCTTTTTATTTTTTACTGTCGCGGCGGACTCTATTAAGGGGGATTGCGAATAGTGAAGAGCGATCGCGCACGACCCAACTATTAGAAGAGTCCCACCAACTTGAGTCAGATATCCTCAAAAATTTTTATAGTCACTATTACAAAATTCGCAGTCAGTTAATCAAGGATTTTCGCTATCGTTTGCTGTTACTTGCCCAATCGCCCAGCTTGCAAAATTTTGATACTCACCCGCATCTTAGCGTCACACATATCAATGTTGAAGATGTGATTGCGATCGCTATTTATCGCGCTCAAAAGCTATTAAATCGCATATTGTTTGTTGCTATTTGTGAGAATCGACATCTATTACCCGAAAATCTCATTAAAGATGCTTACGAGTTTGTTAATCCCTATGTCGAACAACCAATTTGGGAAAATTATAAAGCGATATTTCGTTGGGTTCAAAATGGAAACCCCGATTATCATATTTCCATTAATGCTTATCCATTCAGTTTGTTTGAGAGCGATCGCGTTTTAGATGATGCATTATTTGTCGGTGATGAGTTATGTCGTCAGATTAAAGAAATTGCTCGTTTTGATTTTCGTGAAGATATTACTCGCCACATTCTCACTTGTCTCTGTGACGACTCGATTAGAGAGTTATCGCAATATCGCAAAGACCTCGGCAATCTCAGTAAGCGCCGTACCCCCAAGTTGCCTTGCAAAGCAATCTTACAAAGTGAATCGGTGATTAGGATATTGCAGCAACATCTATTGCTAGTCAATGACAATTCTCATCATCAATTTGCTCAGGACATTTTGACCTATTGTCGAGAATATCAAGAATGTCTATTGAAAATCAAGATTGTGCATCCCAAATGTGGTGCGGGCGTATTTTTGGCAACAGCTCTAGAGTTTTTGATTTCTGAGCATGAGCGGATTCATTATTTATTAACCAAGCTGACGCTGGATACTGAAGCGATCGCCCACAAAACCTCTTCAGAACTAATCACCTATATTTTACAAAACAATCTGTTTGGTTGTGATGTTGCTGAAGAGTCAGTGGAAATGACAAGGCTTTATTTGGGATTGCGATCGCTAGAAATTAATCCCTCTCTACCCAGCTTTGAGCAGAATATTCAGCTAGGAGAGCTATCAACCTGTGATTTTGGAGAAGAGTTTAAGGCAGCAAGCGATCGCGGTGAAGTTGTAGTTCTCAAATAAACTCTGTAGTAGACACTGCAAAGCGCTGCCTAACTATCACTTGCGAGTAACAACTGCTTCAACCTCAACTGTCTGATTTGGAGATTTTACGTTTACAATAGCCCAGCGCAATGGTTCACCATGCTTAGCTAATTCTTGTTCAATTTCTTGTGCAATAGTTTTAGCGATCGCCTCTTGATTTTGATTAATCTCAATTTCTGCCTTGATAAAATGTGTAGTCATTATGTTTAATTTGAATGTTTAATCTTATAGTGGAATAAGAGAATTATAGCTGATATTTCAGCTACAGTTTTTAACGCTGTTAATTTTACATGTCATTAAAAATATTTTTCCATCCTTTCTTCTATTTAGATAAATCAGATAAATATGTCCGCTAGTTCTTTAAATAATAAATGGCAATTTTGGATCGATCGCGGTGGCACATTTACAGATATTGTCGCGCAACGTCCTGACGGTCAGATTGTGGTGCATAAACTCCTTTCAGAAAATCCTGATCGCTATACTGATGCACCGATGCAAGGAATTCGCGATATTCTTGGCACTGCCCAAACTGAGCCGATTCCTGTTGCCGAGATTGCGGCTATCAAGATGGGAACGACTGTGGCGACCAATGCATTATTGGAACGAAAAGGCGATCGCACAGTTTTATTAATTACCAAAGGATTTCGAGATGCTTTACGAATTGGCTATCAAAATCGTCCTGACATTTTTGCGCGCCATATTATTTTGCCTGAGATGTTGTATGAGCGCGTAATCGAGGTTGAGGAACGTTGTGGCGCTCACGGAAATATTCTCATTCCCTTAAATGAAGAAGTAGTGCTATGCGAACTACAAAAACTTTATGATATGGGAATTCGGGGTTGCGCGATCGCTTTAATGCATAGTTATCGCTATCCAGCACATGAACAGCGTTTAGCCACACTCGCCAAGCAAATTGGCTTTATCCAAATCTCGATATCTCATCAAATTAGCGCCTTAATTAAATTTATCAATCGTGCCGATACCTGCGTTGTTGATGCCTATCTATCACCAATTCTCAGTCGTTATATTGACCGAATTAGTTCGGAAATTGGTGAAGCGGAAAATAGTTCGATATCCCCAAAACTTATGTTTATGCAATCTAATGGTGGATTGATCGAGGCGAAATATTTTCAAGGTAAAAATAGTATTCTTTCGGGCCCCGCAGGTGGAATTGTTGGCGCAGTTCAAACTAGCTTAAAAGCAGGCTTTGACAAAATCATTAGCTTCGATATGGGTGGAACTTCGACTGATGTTGCTCACTACGCGGGCAGCTATGAGCGATCGCTAACCACAGAAATTGCAGGAGTAAGGCTGAGTACACCGATGATGTCAATCCATACGGTGGCGGCGGGTGGTGGTTCATTGTTGTTTTTTGATGGCGCAAGATATCGGGTTGGTCCTGAGTCAGCTGGAGCATTTCCTGGTCCTGCTTGTTATCGAAATGGTGGCGCACTTGCGGTGACTGATTGTAATGTGATGTTAGGGAAATTGCAGCCAGACTTCTTTCCAAAAGTGTTTGGGAAAGATGGAGATTTGCCACTTGATCAAGAAGTTGTCGTTCAGAAGTTTAAAGAATTAGCTCAATTAATCAGCCAAACAACAGGGACATCTATTTTGTCTGAAGTGGTTGCCGAGGGATTTTTGAAGATTGCTGTAGAAAAAATGGCGATCGCGATCAAAAAAATATCGGTGCAGCGCGGCTATGATGTCTCCGAATATGTGTTGTGTTGCTTTGGTGGTGCAGGTGGACAACATGCCTGTGCGATCGCCGATTTGTTAGGTATGACCCAAGTTTTTATTCATCCATATGCAGGAGTACTTTCTGCGTATGGCATTGGCTTGGCAGATATTCGCATAATTCGCGATCGTTCGGTTGAAGCGGAACTTAATTTAGCACTTTTATCAGAATTAGAAATAATTAGTCGAGCGCTAAGTGAGGATGCAAAAAAAGAGATTTCACGCAGTAATAATAGTGATTTGACAAGTGATTTACAAATTGAGATTAGTTTAAGGTTGCGCTATGCGGGTACTGATTCTTCACTAACTATTGCGATCGCTGATCCTCTAAACTTCCATTCGCAAGATACTTTAAAAAATTTACAATCTGGCTTTGAGGTTTTGCATAAAGATCGCTATGGCTTTAATTTTGATGGCAAGATTTTGATCGTGGAAGCGATCGCGGTCGAAGCAATTATCAAAATGTCAACAACCGAAGAACCATTAAAACAGCGTCACAGTGACAGTTTGCCAGAAGCAATTGCGATCGCTCCAGTTTATATGCAAGGCGAGTGGCAAAATGCACTCATATTTCGGCGTGAGGATTTACAAGTTGGCGATCGCATTACTGGAGCAGCCCTGATTATTGATGCAACGGGAACTAATGTGATCGAGCCAGATTGGGAAGCTGAGTTGACAGAGCGAAATTATTTGATTTTGAGAAGAGCCACGCCTCTAATCTCGTCTGAAAAGGTCGATTTAAAGATCAGTTTAGGGGAGTCCGCTCCCGATCCCATCAAACTAGAAATATTTAATAACCTTTTCCAATCTATCGCTGAACAAATGGGGTTTACACTCCAAAATACCAGTGCCAGCGTTAATATTCGCGAAAGGCTAGATTTTTCTTGTGCAGTATTTGATTGTGATGGTGAATTGGTTGCCAATGCGCCACATATTCCTGTGCATCTTGGCTCAATGGGTGAAAGTGTTAAAGCACTAATTAAAGATACAGGTTCTGATCGTATTTACATGGGCGATGTCTTCGCGACTAATAATCCCTACAATGGCGGCACACACTTACCCGATATAACTGTAATTACACCTGTTTTTATTGAAAATAACAATAAACCAACTTTTTATCTTGCTTCACGCGGACATCATGCTGATATCGGCGGAATTACGCCAGGATCGATGCCATCTAATAGTACAAATATTGACGAGGAAGGAATCTTATTTAATAATTTCCAACTTGTCAAAAATGGACAATTTTGTGAAGCTGAAACTCTCGCTTTGTTAACTTCTAGTCCATATCCTGCGCGTAATCCTACTCAAAATATTGCTGATTTGCAAGCCCAAATTGCTGCTAATACATCGGGAATGAAAGATATTCAACGGATGGTTTCGCATTACGGAACCTCGACTGTGCAAACTTACATGAAATATGTGCGAGATAATGCGGAAGTAGCAATTCGGAAGGTGATCACGAATCTTGCCCAGACATGGGGTAGTGACCGTGAGCAGAAGTTTATCTATCCTATGGATGCGGGTCAGATTTGTGTGTCGGTCAGCCTCAATGAGCGCGATCGCAATGCCAAAATTGACTTCACAGGAACTTCGGCACAACTTGCAAATAACTTCAACGCACCGCTTGCGGTTTGCAAAGCAGTTGTGATGTACGTTTTCCGCACTCTTGTTGATGATCAGATTCCACTCAATGCGGGTTGTCTTGTCCCTCTAGAAATTATTGTTCCTAAAGACTCGCTGCTCAATCCTAGCTATCCTGCGGCTGTAGTCGCTGGAAATGTTGAGACTTCCCAAGCGATCGCTAATGCTTTATATGGTGCGCTCGGCGTGATGGCAGCCTCACAAGGGACGATGAATAATTTCACATTTGGTAGCGATCGCTATCAATACTACGAAACAATTTGCGGTGGATCGGGTGCAGGGATTGACTTTAATGGGAATGGCTTTGATGGAACTAGCGCGATCCAAACTCATATGACTAACTCGCGATTGACCGATCCCGAAATTCTCGAATGGCGGTTTCCTGTTCTTTTAGAAGAATTTGCGATTAAGGAAAATAGTGGCGGCGAGGGAAAGTATAAAGGAGGTAACGGAGTAGTGCGCCGTATTAAGTTTCTCGAACCAATGACAGCCGCGATTTTATCTAGTAGTAGAACGATTGCTCCGTTTGGCTTAAATGGTGGCACATCGGCGGCGACTGGACATAATTATGTAATCAGCAGTAATCATGAGATTACAGAATTAGCAAGTACAGCTACTGTCCAAATGGAAGCTGGTGACACTTTTGTGATTGAAACCCCAGGTGGTGGTGGTTATGGCGATGCCTAATAAATCAAAGCATTGGTCGCCCACTACGCGGGCGACCAATGCTTTGTTCTTTAATACGGATGATGCAAAGTAACGCCTGACTCTGCATCAAAGCCATATAGTTTATTTAGGTCAAATCGCCAAAAAGTGCGATCGCCAATCTGCCAATGCTGTTCTAGCCCAATATCCGCTGCGACTCTTGCCCTCAATTCGCCATTTGGTAATTTTAATAACACAATTGTCTCAGAGCCAAGCGCCTCGACTAACTCAACAATGCCTTCGATATGAGCATTCTCAGCGATCGCAGGTTGCAAATCTTCAGGACGAAATCCTAATATGAAGGCGCGATCGCCTGTGATTTTATTAGTTATTTGATTAATTATTTTATGAATTGATAAGTCGTGAATCGAGATTTTATTAAGTAAACTTTCACCACTTAGATATCCATTAGCATCAATTCCATCAGCATCAATATTTACAGCCAAAGTTACAGCCAAAAAATTCATCGGTGGTGAACCCATAAACCCAGCCACAAATTGATTTGCAGGTTTACGATAAATATTTAATGGTGTGTCCACTTGCTGAATATCACCATTGTTTAAAACCACAATCCGATCGCCCATAGTCATCGCCTCGACCTGATCATGGGTGACATAAATAGTCGTCACTTGCAATTGCTTTTGTAACTGCACAATCTGCGATCGCGTGTCACTCCGCAACTGAGCATCGAGATTAGATAAAGGCTCATCCATCAAAAATACTTGGGGATTTCGAGCGATCGCTCTCCCTAGTGCAACGCGTTGTTTTTGTCCGCCCGATAATTCTTTGGGCTTGCGATCAAGCAAATGTGAAATTTGCAAAGATTCAGCAACCTGTTGCACCCGTTGATCAATTTCAGTGCGTTGTTTTTTGCCACTCGACAACCATGAGAACTTATGCGATCGCTGTCGTCTTAACCCAAAGGCAATATTGTTATAAACAGTCATGTGTGGATAGAGTGCATAGCTTTGAAACACCATCGCGATATCGCGTACCTTCGGCGGCAAATGATTAATTTGGCGATCGTTTAGATATATTGAGCCATCACTTACTTCCTCCAGTCCCGCGATTAATCGCAGTAATGTACTTTTCCCACAACCCGAAGGTCCCACCAAAACCAAAAACTCGCGATCGGCAACCTCTAGGTTAATATCCCGAAGTACAGTATTTTCTCCAGAGTTTTGTCCAAATTTTTTAGTAACGCCACACAAACGAACGGGAGCCATTGCAAAATATCCTGAGAATAGTCTTAACTAATTATTAATTATCCCAAAAAGTTGAAGCGGCTCACCGTGCCGCTTCAACTTTTTGGATTTAACTTTTTGAATTTAAAATTTCTCTATCTTTAGGGATAGTTATTAAGGAATGTTACTTTGTTTCTGATAGTTGAGACGAGGTTGACCATCATCTTTTATGTTCTATATGTCTTGTGAATCACACAATACATTTTAATTAAGATAACCAATTTATTAAGGAGAGCGAAATGCTTGACGCTTTTTCTAGAGCTGTAGTTTCAGCCGATGCTAGCACCTCTGTTGTCGGTGATATTAATGCTCTTAAGGCTTTCGTTGCTAGTGGCAACCGCCGTTTAGATGCAGTTAATGCGATCGCCAGCAATGCAAGCTGCATGGTTTCCGATGCAGTCGCAGGTATGATTTGCGAAAACCAAGGCTTGATCCAAGCTGGTGGTAACTGTTACCCTAACCGTCGCATGGCTGCTTGCCTTCGTGACGCAGAAATCGTTCTACGTTATGTCACCTATGCTTTGTTGGCTGGTGATTCATCTGTATTAGATGACCGTTGCTTGAACGGACTCAAAGAAACTTACTCTGCTTTGGGCGTACCTACAACCTCCACAGTTCGTGCAGTTCAAATCATGAAAGCACAAGCAGTTGCACACATCCAAGACAATCCTAGCGAAAAGTTTGCAGGTGCTAAACTTCGCAAGATGGGTTCCATCGTTGTTGAAGATCGTTGCGCTAGCTTGGTTGCCGAAGCTTCCAGCTACTTCGATCGCGTAATCGCAGCTCTTAGCTAATTAAAAGCTAGTAAATTGCTCATTGCGATTTGCTCAAAAAGATTGAAATCAAGCTCACTGAATAAAAAGAATCCAATCTGGAGATTTAATAAATGAAATCCGTTGTTACTACCGTCATCGCCTCTGCTGATGCAGCAGGACGTTTTCCTAGCACCTCTGATCTAGAATCAGTACAAGGTTCTATCCAACGTGCAGCAGCACGTTTGGAAGCTGCTGAAAAGCTAGCTGCCAACCTTGATAACGTTGCTAAAGAAGCTTATGATGCTTGCATCAAGAAGTATCCTTACCTAAACAATGCAGGTGAAGCGAATTCCAACGATACCTTCAAGTCCAAGTGCGCTCGCGACATCAAGCACTACTTGCGCTTGATTCAGTACAGCCTTGTTGTTGGCGGTACAGGTCCTTTGGACGAATGGGGTATTGCTGGTCAGCGTGAAGTTTATCGCGCATTGAGCCTTCCTACCGCTCCTTACGTTGAAGCTCTTAGCTTTGCTCGTAACCGTGGTTGCACACCTCGCGACATGTCAGCTCAAGCTTTGACTGAGTACAATGCATTGCTTGACTATGCAATCAATTCTCTTTCCTAACTGATGCTCATGGTAAGCGTTGCTTATCATAAAAAATAAAGGTAGACGCTTAGCGTCTACCTTTATTTTTTTGTTTATGTTTTTTTGTTTATGGTTTATGGGTCGCAGGGCGTTGCCCTGCAATGGGTTTTTAATAAGCGCAAAGCGCTGTAAAAACACTAGCGATTGATATAATTTTAAGATTATGGATAAACGCTTTTATAGTTTTTTTAATCTGACCGAAGATCAGGCGATCGCACTTTTAGACACACCTCAAGATCAAATCGGTGAAGAAGATTCGCGCTATATTGCTGCTTCTCATTTAATAAATTTTGCAACCGATAAATCAATCGCGGCTTTAATTCGCGCTGTCAAACAAACCGATGACGCGATGGATAATCGGATCGTGCGGCGGAAGTCAGTCGAGACATTAGGAAGACTCCAAGCATCATCGGCGTTACCTGTAATTTATGAATGTTTAGCCGATCCTGATAATTATTTAGTTGAAAATGCAGTTTGGGCGATCGCCGAAATTGGCACAGATAATGTGCAGATATTAGAAGAAATCTCCCAGTTATTAGATAAATCTGGACAGTCATATCGCGCGATCATTCAGACTCTCGCAAAATTAGATTACCAACCAGCATTAGCAAAAATCCGCAAATTTGTCGATAACTCCGATATACCGCTAAGCAGCGCGGCGATCACCGCAGTTTGCCGTTTGACTCGAGATAATGCTCAAATGGATAAAGTTGTCGATCTGTTGCATAACAGCAATGTGATTGCTAGACGCTTATCGATTCAAGATTTAATTGATGCCAAATATTACGTTGCCATTCCTGATATTTCCACCAGTCCCGTCTCTCTAGTTTTTCGATTGCGCGGGATCAGAATGTTGGGTGAGGAAGGGATTAAGTCGGGTGCGATCGCCTTCTCTGATGTGCAGCCTTATTTAGAAAAATCATTGCGCGACCATCCCGATGATTTGATTTTGGTACATAGTTATGACGCTTTGCCAGCGCTTTCATTTTTGGTGCGCGAGCTATATGAGACCAACTTTGGACGTTGCTATCTTGCTGTCAAGACTATTCTAGAGAACTATGCTGATGTTGCACCTGAAGCTCTGTTTAATACCTATGCGGAAGAAGCGAACAATGACTATGGCGCTCATTTCCATGTGATGAAGTTATTTGGCTGGCTCAAGTATGCGCCTGCCTATGATCTATTAATAGAAGCGTTGCATAATAAACAACCTCAGTTTCAAAAGTCACGCGCGGCGGCGGCGATCGCTCTTGCTGAGATCGGCGATGTACGCGCTATTCCTGAAATCAAAGCTTGTCTGGAAGCCAAAATTTGGGATTTGAAGTACGCAGCTCTTTTAGC
>JAYTWB010000091.1:0-2940 GCA_043743655.1 Cyanobacteriota bacterium
CGCCACTTACCAGTCTGCTAGTGGTGCAGGTGCAAGAGCTATGGAAGAGGTAAAAACCCAGTCGCAAGCAATTCTCAATGGTGAACCTGCCCTACCTGAAATTTTGCCCTATCCTCTAGCGTTTAATCTTTTCCCTCACAACTCGCCGATGACGGAAAATAATTATTGCGAGGAAGAAATGAAAATGGTAAACGAAACTCGCAAAATTTTTGCGGATCAAGATATTCGGATCACAGCAACTTGTATACGGGTTCCCGTATTGCGAGCGCATTCTGAAGCAATTAATCTAGAGTTTGATCGACCTTTTAGCCCTGACAAAGCTAGAGAGATTTTAGCCAAGGCGGCTGGAGTGCAACTGGTTGAAGACTTTAGCAAAAACTACTTTCCGATGCCAATAGATGCAAGCGGCAAGGATAACGTGCTAGTGGGTAGAATTCGTCAAGATATCTCTCACCCTAATGGTTTGGAATTATGGCTATGTGGCGATCAAATTCGGAAAGGGGCGGCGCTGAATGCAGTTCAGATCGCCGAACTATTGATTGCCAATTCTCTTACTTAATCCTTTATTTAATCTTTTATTTAAATATTCCTGTAGCTAAACTCTACTTATGAGTGAAATTGATTTCGGACGTTTGTTAACAGCCATGATTACTCCTTTCGACATAGAAGGGAATGTTGATTATGCAAAAGCAGAACAGCTTGCTATTCATTTAGTTGAGACTGGAACTAATACGATTGTTGTATGTGGTACGACAGGCGAATCACCCACTCTAAGTTGGGATGAAGAATATAAGTTGTTTTCGGTGCTAAAGGCGGCGATCGCTGGCAAAGCGAAAATCATCGCAGGCACAGGATCAAATTCGACTTCTGAGGCGATCGCGGCGACTACAAAAGCCGCACATCTTGGATTAAATGGTACACTGCAAGTAACACCGTATTATAACAAGCCTCCGCAAGAAGGTTTATATGCTCATTTCCGAGCGATCGCCGAAGCCGCACCCGAGCTTCCGATTCTTTTGTATAATGTTCCTAGTCGAACAGGTTGCAAACTCGAACCTGAAACCGTTGCTAAGTTAGCTGAGATTCCTAGCATTGTGGGGATTAAAGAAGCGACAGGCGATTTAGATCAAGCTAGCCAGATTCGCGCCCTTACGCCTGCTGATTTTGCGATCTATTCGGGTGATGACTCTCTCACATTGCCACTAATGGCGGTGGGTGCAAAGGGAGTTGTCAGTGTAGCTTCGCATTTAGTTGGCAACCAACTACAAACAATGATGCAATCATTTGCCGCAGGTAAGGTTCAAGAAGCTTTGCAAATTCATCTTCAGCTTTTCCCATTATTTAAGGCTTTGTTCTTAACTAGCAACCCTATTCCTTTAAAGGTAGCTTTACGCATACTGGGATTAGATACAGGTATGGTGCGATCGCCTCTAGTCGCAGGTAATGCGGAATTGGAAACAAAATTGAAGATCGTACTCAAGGAAGTTGGAATCATCACCTAATCTATACCTAGTTTACTAAATGAAGTTGTATCAGTTCTAATCATTATGAACAGGGCGGTATACATCTTTCTGATCATTCTCTTTAGATATCTATTCGGTATCTACTTACCAAAGATTTTCCATTTAGTGAATCCGTCTAAATCGAATCGATTCACTCTCATTCACACCCACTTACACTAATTTACAAGAGATTATATATGACTACAGCTAGCGCCCCTGCACTCAAGATTATTGCCCTCGGCGGACTTCATGAAATCGGCAAAAATACATGGGTATTTGAATATAACGATGAAATCATGCTGCTTGATGGTGGTTTGTCTTTCCCTGACAATATGATGCCAGGTGTGAATGTTGTCTTGCCTGATATGACTTACTTACGGGACAATAAGCACAAAATTAAAGGCATGATTGTTACCCACGGTCACGAAGATCACATTGGCGCAATTTCTTTCCATTTAAAGCAGTTTGAAATTCCTGTTATTTATGGTCCCCGCTTAGCGATGGCGCTTCTCGAAGACAAGCTTCGGGAAGCAGGTGTACTAAACCGTACCGAACTTCGCCGCGTAATGCCGCGTGATGTTGTCCGAGTTGGCAATAGTTTCTTTGTCGAATTTATTCGGAATACCCATTCGATCGCGGATAGTTTCTCGATCGCGATTAATACTCCCGCAGGTATGCTGATCCATTCTGGAGACTTTAAAGTTGACCATACTCCTGTTGATGGCGAATTTTTTGACCTTGCGCGTTTGGCCGAACATGGTGAAAAAGGAGTGTTATGCCTAATCAGCGATTCCACTAATGCCGAATTGCCGGGTACTACTCCTTCAGAGCGATCTGTATATCCCAACCTCGAACGCTACATATTGGCAGCGAAAGGTCGCGTAATCATTACTACTTTTGCCTCTTCAGTCCATCGTGTAAATATGATTTTGGATATTGCTGACAAGCAAGGTCGCGTGGTTGGTGTGGTCGGGCGATCGATGCTAAATGTAATTGCTCATGCGCGTAATCTTGGTTATATTAAGTGCCGCGATGACCTGTTCCAGCCTTTACAAAATTTGCGTCATTATCGTGACGATCAAATTCTGATCTTGACGACAGGTTCTCAAGGTGAGCCAATGTCAGCATTGACTCGTCTATCCAATTCGAGCCATAAGCAGTTAGAGATTCGTCAAGGCGATACTGTGATCTTGTCCGCTAATCCTATCCCGGGCAATACAATTCCTGTAGTTCGGACAATTGATCGATTGATTGCACTTGGAGCGAATGTAATCTATGGCAAGGATAAGGGGCTGCATGTTTCAGGACATGGTTCTCAAGAAGATCACAAATTGATGTTGGCTTTGGTACGTCCGAAGTACTTCTTCCCTGCTCATGGTGAGTTGAGAATGCTGAAACAGCACGCGAAGATGGCAGAAAATATGGGTATCCCTAGCGA
>JAYTWB010000092.1:0-1568 GCA_043743655.1 Cyanobacteriota bacterium
CAAGCCTTTCAGCACCTTCAAGAGATACAGCAAACTGACCCAAGCGATCGCCTTTTAAAGGATGAGGCTTTCCATAAACTATATCCTGCACAGATTCGGCTGCAATGAGGTCAGCTAATCGAGCGCGTAGTTTTTTGGAATTTGACTTTGATTCGCAAAACTTACGCAGTTTTACATTTTTAAAAGTAACCTTCATATCTGTATATTTTAACTTTATTTTACCAATTTGGTAAATATTTTGTTCTAGCTCAAAGATGCGCCTATAAATTTCACAGCTTAAAGTCACTTATAATTGACTCAATCCCAATAAATAGGAGTTACCAATGCAAATAACTAGCGAACAGTATATTATTGATTCCCACGGTCAACGTTTAAGCGTAGTTGTAGAATTTGACTACTATCAAAAACTGCTTGCTCGTCTAGACGAACTAGAAGAAATCTACGCCTTCAACCTTGCTGAAGAATCCCAAGATGAGGCTATCCCATTTGCCCAAGCGATCGGTTAGAACTTGAGGAAAGGAAACAGGAAAGTGGCAATCGCCTACGTTCTTTAATATCCAGCAAAAAACAAGAATTTGAAAACACTTTAAGGAGATAAACAACCATGCTCAAAAGTTATGAAGCAGCCTATGAAAACGGACAAATTAAATGGTTATCTGAACAACCAGAAGTCACATCAGCCCGAATCATAGTGACAGTCCTAGAAGAAACTAAACCCCAAATAAAACGGCGTTTTCCTATACCTGATATGGCTGGCAAAGTAAAAATCTTAGGTGATATTGTGAGTCCTATTGTCGATGAAGAGGATTGGGAATGTCTGAAATAATTGTGCTAGATACTCATATTTGGCTATGGCTCATTAACTCCAATTTTGATCAATTTCCTTCATCTTGGCTTGAGCGCTTTGAAGTCGCAGATCAATTAGCTGTATCTTCTCTATCTTGCTATGAAATCGCCTTAGCCCAAAGTCGAGGCAGACTAGAATTAACTTGTTCACCTGAAGATTGGTTTAACAGAGCTTTAGCATCAGCAAAAATTGAATTATTACCACTGACACCCGAAATCACAATCAGAGCCGTAAATCTAACTCCCATTCACAAAGATCCCTTCGATCGCCTAATCATCGCTACCGCCTTAGAATATGGCGCAAAACTCGCCAGTGTTGACAGCTTATTTTCTAAATACCCTGAACTAGAAAATTATCTCATGTGAATAAGGAATATCTAAATACGCTACTACAACGCATCACTATAGACTGGAACATCTGTCATAGCAAACCCTGCATCAGAGGTTTACGTTACCCCATTGAGATGATCTTAGAACTTCTCAGTTCAGGCATGACCACCGAAGAAATCCTTGAAGACTATGATGATTTAGAGCGAGATGATGTTTTTGCAGTCCTAGCCTATGCCACTAATGTGATTTCTTGATGTAATATATCTGTGCAATATATCTTTAACTATGTCTACACAAAAAAGCTGGAAACAAAAGATTGGAACTTGGTTAATTCCAAGCCTTCCATTTAACAATCACGTCTTCGATCATCTTCGTCTTGAACTAAATGCTTG
>JAYTWB010000093.1:0-6860 GCA_043743655.1 Cyanobacteriota bacterium
CTTGAGCCTATGCACTGACAATGCGGCGATGATTGGCTGTGCAGCAGCAATCCATCTTGCGCGTGGCGAAACTTCATCGCTGAATATCGCCACGCGATCGCGCCTCAGTATTGAAGATTGCCAGACTTTATATAATCAAGCAAATCAAGCAGATTAAATCTGCCATTGAAAAATCCAAGAAAAATCCAAAGTTGATTCTAGAGTAAGGGCAATTTAGCAATTGCCCTTACTCTAGATCACCGAAGGAATGATCAATTTTTCCATCGAAGCATGAATTTCTTCGGTGAGCTTGCGGCTACATTCCTTCGCCGCAGCGCGACTGGATTGATATTCAGTCAAGCGATCTGTGACTGAAAGTGGCTCAGCTACAGAAAGCGTCAATTTGCGATCGCCAAAATTTGGTGCTTTTTTAAAAACTGAATTTGGATTGCGATCAGTGACACGATCTAATACGCTCCACATTAATTTCAAAACTTCGATGTAGCGGCTGGGACTAGGATGTTGATAGACATAGTCGCTAGTAACACCGATCAGGCTTTCAGCAATTCGCATATGCCAGTTGCTATAGTTGGCTTCGAGAGCTAGTTGATCAGCAAAACTCCGTTCAACTTGCGATAATTCTTCAAGAGCTTTGATATCATTGCGAAAAATTCGATCCCACCCTGCTTGTTCAAGGCGGCGACAGCGATCAATAGGTGTACCTTTTGCCTTGATGCCAAAACTCATTTCAGCAACACTCAAGATGCGATCGGCTAGATCGTTAATACGGGTGGCTAGATTATCGCTAGGAACCATATCTTTTTGGGAATAGCTACCATAAAAAGTCTTGTAATGCTCGCTAACCCACTGCACTAAATAACCGCCTAAGTCATAAAGTCGTTGGTATCTGGTCGCAGTTGTGATCGCGGCTTTGGTAAGTCCACATTCTTTTTCAATGGTGGCAATCGCCTGATCGATTTTGACCCAAGCATCACTGGAATATTCGTACTGCACGCCTATAGGAATGATTAACATTTCTTCAGTACGTCCAGCTTTGAGCAAGTCTTCGGCAGCCCAAAATCCAATTTGGGCAATCCCAGGTTCAAGTTCAGCAACGATCTCGCTTTTGCCATTTGTGCCACCTTCAGGAGCCATCGAAAGCGGTACTTCGCCATTAGTAATCTGTTGACGCATTAGGTTTAGTGCCGTGCGATCAAGCTTGCTACGAAAGGTCGATATCCCCCCTAATGCTGGAAATAGCCAGTTGATATAGTCGCCTGCCCATAGAGAAATGCCGCGATCGTAAACAAAAAAGCTATGTGGCGGCTTTGTAAATTTGACACCCATTTCGCGGGCTTGCTCTGGCAATGCATAGGAAAGCAGATACAACATCCCAAAAGGATCGTCAGTAGTAGGATGCCGAAAGGCAAGCATATATCGCGCTTTTCCATCCTGAAATTTTTTGGTGACATCTACAAGACGGTCTATATAGCGAGTTTCGATCTGCTTAATGCCACATTGCCAACGCAACCAAAATGGCGTTAACAGCCGTATGATTTTCAATATAAACTGGTTGACTTTGGGCGGAAAAACTTTAAGTGGTGGTTGGACGCGAGTCAGGTCTACTGCCATGGTTTCTTTTGTATGTATAGCAATATTGAATTATATCAATCTAGATTATGGTACAATCGCGCCCAATTTCATTTTTTCGCTACCTTCTGCTGGCAAGCATTATGAGACTCCACACACACCTTCCTATTCGTAGTTTTGCCTTTGGGCTAGTATCTCTTCTGAGTATTAGCACCAATATTATTGGTAACTTTAGTTCCTCTGCGAACGCTCAGTCTTTTCCCAATGATTCTTTACCCGTAACCCCAACAAGTTCTGGAGCTACACAATATCTTGTATATCTGCCTAACGTAGCAAATATAAAACAGGCAAAAATCTTGGCTCCTGACGCTTTTGTTAGCCGTCTCGATACAGGTGAACAAGTTGTGCAGCTAGGGCGGTTTAATAATCTAAATCTTGCTCAACGACGTGCCGCCCAATTTAATCAAGCAGGGCTTGCACCACAAATCAAAACTGTTCAGGGAAAATTTGCAGCGATGCCAAATGCTAGTACATTTCCATCCAGTCCTGTATCCACTCCCTTCCCAAACTCATCTGCGCCGATTCCTGTGGAGTCAATTCCGATATCACGCACAAATGATGCTCTACCCAGTGTGCCTAATTCAGGGTTTCCTAATCCTCAAAGTTCGCAGAGTAATGCGATCGAGATTGTGCGATCGCCCCAATCAATCCCTCAGACAATCCCGCAACCGATACCACAACAAAGTCAGCCCATCCCTCAGATTGCCAATTCAAGTACGACAAATGGCGCGCAACTTCGCTATTTTGTAATTATTCCCACAGGCTCTGTGTCAGAGTTGCAACGAGTTCAAGCGATCGCGCCCACTGCTCAGTTACGTTCTTCTTATCGCGGCACTTATATCGAGGTACAGGGTTATCCTGATCGTGCCAGTGCCGAGACCCTTAGCGGCACAATTCGCCGACAAGGTTTTGATACTCGCGTTGTTTTTCTTTAAAACAATAAGAGCATCAGAGAACCCTTAAGACAGTCGGAATGCTATGCAATGTCGGTAGCTCGCGAATTGTGGCGATCGCCTGCTGAAAGTTCAACTCGCTCACCCGTTGCGTGACCACAACTATCTCTGCCAAGCCATCATGGACAGTTGCTTTTTGTAAGATCGCATTTAGGCTTACGCAGTGCTTGCCAAAAGCAGTACCAAGATCGCCGATTACACCTGACTTGTCATGGGTGAGCAACCGCGCATAAAACTGAGTTACTGTGTTTGCGATCGGCGCAATTTTTGCATAGTTTTCGTGAGGATAGCCCATTAGTTGGTTCACCTGACTAGGTTTTGACTTCAGGGCAGCGACAACATTAATAATGTCGGCAACGACAGCACTAGCAGTTGCGCCCGCACCTGCACCCGGTCCTGAAAATACGACTTCACCGATGGGATCGCCCTCGATGCGAACGGCATTAGTCACCCCATGAATATTTGCGAGAGGATGTTGCAGCGGAATCATCGTTGGATGCACGCGAATTTCGAGATTGCTGTCATCTTTACCTTCAACTCGCCGCGCAATGCCTAACAATTTAATTGTGAAACCAAGCTCTTTGGCATAACCAATATCAGCGCTAGTAATCGAGCGAATCCCTTCACGATAGATATCTTCGAGTTTGACGCGATCGCCAAAAGCGAGACTTGCCAAAATCGCCATCTTGTCAGCTGCGTCATAACCATCAACATCAGCCGTGGGGTCAGCCTCGGCATAGCCAAGCTCTTGCGCTTCAGCAAGAGTCGCGTCAAAATCTGCTCCCTCAAAATACATCCGACTGAGAATATAATTGGTCGTGCCATTAACAATCCCTGTTAATTCCGTAATGCGATTGCCGCCGAGGCTTTGTTTCAATGCTTGAATTACAGGAATGCCGCCACAAGCAGCTGCTTCTAGCATCACATATACGCCCTTTTGTTTCGCGGCTGCAAAAATCTCATGACCATGTCTGGCAATCACGGCTTTGTTGGCAGTGATAACATGTTTGCCATTGGCGATCGCTTTCAAAATCAAACTCTTAGCAGGTTCGATCCCACCGATTACCTCAACCACGATATCGATTGCAGGATCGTTAACAATTACTTCTAAATTATCTGTGACAATATTGGAAGCAATCGCCACATCACGTTGCTTATTTAGCGATCGCACACCAACACGCGCGATTTCTATATCAGGAAGCAATGGATGACGACCATTAGGGTCTTGAAAAATTTTGGCAACGCCTGTACCCACTGTTCCTAATCCGAGAAGTCCAACTTTATATGTCACAGTCTTAATCTTTTTGATTTATCGTCAATTGCTATTGTTTTTATTGTAGTTTTTTTCGGGACGCGATGCATTTTAAAAACCAAAAAGTAAAAGAGAGCGCTAAGCGCTCTCTTTTACTTTTTGGTTTTTTGATATAAATAAATTTAAGCAGCTATGGCAAATTTATCTTGAAAATCTCTACATAAATCTTTTGAATTCGGACGATTTGGATTTATGTCTATATCGGTGATCGCTAGTTGATAGCATGGAATCGTATCGGCATAAATCGAGCTAGGCATAACGCCTTCACAAATCTCAAGCAATGCATCTGTAGATGAAGAAAACTGAACACATTGGCTAGGCAAAACCGCTCTCTCAAAGAAAGCAGTATTAGATTGAGATATGCGAATGATTTGCATAAATTCGCTTTCGTTGCGATAAATACAGGTTAATTGCTTAAGCTGGGCTTCTAATTTTTCGGGATTAATCTTGCGTGATTGAATATTAAACATTTTTTTAACCTGTAAATAACAGCTAAGTTAACTAATTTATGATCAAAGATTAGCTGATCGTCTCATGGCTAGCAGTGATTTAGCGCACATATTCCAAGTTTCTTAACTTTTGGGGATCACTGATAGAATCACGGTTTGGATCATGGATTAGCCTGAGTTACTGCACTTTATTGCTCAACTCAATTTGCGATTTTTTGCGATCGCTTGACCATGTATTTAGTTAAATCAACAAAAGTATCACGGCGTAAATAAGGATAGTCTCCGACCCAAAAATTGTATTGCGGGATATAAGCATCAGATGTTTGACGACTAACTCGACCAAAACGGCGATCATTAGAAAATAGCAACATGTATACCGTCTGCTCAGTTTTAATACGCTTGAGTTCACGCTTCATTGGCAATCGCAACGTAGTTACAAACTCTGTCTCATCACCAAGCTCAATATTTAAAAAACTCTCAGCATCGTAACTAACATCCATCCGCCCTCGCGAATTCACCTTTTCAGCACGAGCAAGTACTTCTTGAGACACATAAACATCTAGCACTTCTGCTTGCCAAAATCCACAATAAGCAAAACGCCTCAATTTAGCGTTACGAATGCTTGCTAAAGCGACTGGCTCTAACATCCAATACAAGCCCCCCAGAGCCGCACAGACAAACATTGCTAGCGCCGCGAAACTACTGGGGTTATTTTCATGAACACGGTTATAAAGAATCGTGAACACAATCACGCTCGCAATCGAGATTGCCACGCGCCGAAATACGCTCTGTCCATCGCCCCAATAGTATTGATACTGCTCAGCAGTAGGAACAGCAGGAACAAGCTCGTCAAAGTTTTTGCGCTTAAGTGGGGTAATCATAAATTTTGTTGGCGTGGATTAGGAAGATGTTCTTCTAAACAAGTTCTTAGCACTTTGGCATCAAATAAGATTGGCAAGAAATGAATACTTTTTACTTCTTTGAAATAAAACAAAACAGGAAAAGCAAACCAAAAAACTTGCCAATCTTGCCAATCCTGATATGGAAAAGTCCGAAATATTTGTTGCGATCGCCAAACTTCTAAATCTGTTGCCGTAAATACCAAACGAATAGTGGCTGCTTGATATGCTAAAAATATTCCAAAAATTAAAACTACGCCTCCAACAATCGGTTGAACTAAGATAACTGGTAATCCTAGTAACATAAGTACAGCAGGTATTGCGTAGTTTGAATTTAGTTCTGTAGTCTGTGATGCAATATTTGAATCAACTATAAGGTCTGAATTAGTCATAATATTTCAAGATAGTTCAAGGAACTAATTTCTATTTTGTAGATATACATTTTATAGATATATATCTAGGTATACATTCAACTTTAATCGATTTTAAATTTATGGCTTCTTTACTGAAGTGATAAAATAAACAAAGCTGCCTAAAGTGTATCCTATCCTTTATCTAAGCTTAAGCTATAGTAACCCTCACACAAGCTCAGGAAGTGTTTATGAACTTATCCTCAACAGCGAATGACTTGGCGCTCCCCCTCCACGAAGCTGCTAAAGACCCTAAAGTCTGGAGCCATCTCAAACAGGCGATCGCCTCAAGTTCGGGCTTTGATAAATGGCAGCGATCACGCGATATCAGTGACAGTAAAGATATTTTAGTGTCGCAAGAAAGCGTCCTTGATGATCTCGTGCGTACCTACTTGCGTGAGACACTAGAGACGCTAGCGTATTAATTGTGAGTCTTTAGTGAGCGAAACATTTGAATCTTTGAGAGAGCAACTAGCCGCCGATGACATGGGTATCAGAATGAAAGCCCTTCATGCTAGTCGCTCTCTTTCCATCTCTGAGCGATTTACTTTACTTTCGGCAGCGGCAGTCGACTCATATGCTCGCATTCGTTATGATGCCGTCAGTCAACTCGGCACAGTTGGCACTTTCGATTTAGATAAATCTTTAGAAATTTTAAGCGATCGCCTATGTATCGATCCTGAGCTTGATGTCCGCGCGGCGGCAGCGGCTTCGCTAGGTTCTTTACAACTTACTCAAGCTTTTGATCTTCTCAAAACTGCTTACGAGTCAACTAATGATTGGATGTTTCAATTTAGTATTATTGCTGCGATCGGTGAGCTAGGCGCGGCTCAAGGATTTGATTTTCTAGCCCAAGCATTACAAAGTCCTAATGAGTTAGTCAAAATTGCGGCGATCGGTTCTCTCGGCGATCTAGGCAATCCCGAAGCTGTATCCCTCCTAATCCCCCTCATCAATGATCCTGATTGGCAAATCCGACATCGAGTTTCCCAATCTCTCGGTCAACTCGGTGGTGCTGAAGCGATCGCTGCATTAGAAAAGCTTGCCAATGACCCCATGCCCCAAGTTGCTGAAGCAACGCGATCGCTACTTGCAGTAAGCGAAAAATAAATCCTAAATCGCGGATTAAGCGGATTGAAGGATGACGCGGATTTTCTGTCCAGATTAAAATCCATGAAATCAAATAATCCGTTTAATCCGCGATTCAG
>JAYTWB010000094.1:0-6647 GCA_043743655.1 Cyanobacteriota bacterium
GTTTGTTCCATAGCGATCGCTTGGCGATCGTTGCAAATGCTCATCAATTTTTTCGACAAGGGCTGACAGCATTAACTCCCCTTGTTGACGCTGGGTATACATACGTTGCATTTGATCATTGAGATCGCGCTGATAAGTATCAACATCGCGCTGTAAAGACTGAAATGTTGCTCTAATCGCCCCATCGAGATTAAGCATCAATTGCTCAAAATTATCAGAATGATCGGTTAAAACTTGTGAATTAGTGACGATTACATCATTTTTGAGATGGAAAGTAATCGCTTGAGCTAGCTGCTCGATCCATTGCTGTCTCTGTATCTCTTGCTGGTTCAGCCCTTGCTGTGCGACTGTGAGTACCTCTAGCTCTTTACGGTGAGACTGAAGGCGATGAATATCGTCAGTTAGAGCGTTTTTTTGGGCTTGCAAAATTAAAATTTCGCGGCTGAGCTTGCCTAAAATATTTGCCCGCAAATCTGATAGGTCTTTGGTGACATCAGCAAGGGTCTGCTCGTAAGCCGCATTATTACGAATATTATTACTCTCCATTGAAGAAATCACCTCGTAACCATGCCGTCTGAAAAAATGCTAGGGACTAAGTTTGGCACTAATTTAATTGCTTGCGTCTAGTTTGCGAACTTTATAACACTAATTTGAGCGTCTGACATATTTTGTTTTGTTGATAACTAGCAAATCAATGATTTTTGCGGGATTGATTTTGGGAGCGAACTATCCAGTAACTAATTGAGAGTGAAAGAACTGCGATCGCTAATCCAGTCAAATCACCATCAGATTTACTATCGAAGATGACAATTTTACGAGCAACTGCCGTCAAAGCGGTAATAATTACCAGTTCTAACTGAATTACATGCTGACGTAAATATGCAGTTATATTGTCCATGAGTTCCAATGCAATCAACACATTGAGAAACATGCCAAATATTTTTAGTAGTGGCGCGGTAAAGACCCCTTTGGGATCAGTAACAAACAAGTCATAGGTCAAAAGTTTTAATAAATCAAAAAGGGCAATAAAGATTACGAAGACTAAGACGATCGCTAATACCTTGGAAACAATATTTTCAATTTTAGCGATCCCCTTTAAAAAGCTTTCGTCTTTACAAGCGAACCTCAAAGACATCCATAAATTTGTAAGCTGTTGCCTAAACCTCATCGCACACCTAACTAGATCACATGATTTTCTTCTGTCAAGATTGTAGCGAAATCACAACAGCTTAGAATTTAAATTAGCGAAGAGTCTCAAAAATATGGGCGTAGCTTCATTGGGCAAGCTTTATTTTTTGATCTTGTGACCTAGATAACGTTTAGAATGTTGGCTATTGTCCACAATAAGCATTTGGTAGTGGACAGTAAAGAACGAGTATTTGAAGATATGGCAACAAAGCAAGCAGCGATTTTGGTCTTGGCGGATGGTACTTGTTACCGTGGCTATACGTTTGGTGCATCAGGAACTGCGATCGGCGAAGTGGTTTTTAATACAGGTATGACTGGCTACCAAGAGGTTATGACCGATCCTAGCTATCGAGGTCAAATTGTGACTTTTACCTGTCCTGAACTAGGTAATACAGGTGTAACCCCCGAAGATGATGAGTCTGATCGCCCTCAAGTGCGCGGCGTGATTGCCCGAAATATTACGTCTGTACCTAGTAATTGGCGATCGCGCCAGTCTTTGCCAGATTATCTCAAGGCACATAATGTTGTTGGTATTGCTGGGATAGATACTCGCGCACTTACTCGTAAACTGCGATCGCTAGGCGCGATGAATGGCGGTATCTCTAACGAAATTCTTGATCCTAAAATGTTGCTTGCTCAGGTGAATGCGGCTCCGTCTATGCAAGGTCAAAACCTAGCCCAAGCAGCTTCCACTGATTGTATTTATGAATGGTCTGACAAAACTTTGCCTGAATGGGAATTTATTGAGCGATCGCAGTTAGCAGGTGAAGCTTTGACGGTTGTCGCGATCGACTTCGGTGTCAAGCGCAATATCTTACGCCGTCTCGCTAGTTATGGGTGTCGCGTGATTGTCGTTCCTGCGAATACGACCGCCGAAAAAATTCTCTCTTACAACCCTGATGGTATTTTCTTATCTAACGGTCCTGGAGACCCTGCCGCCGTTACGCAAGGAATTGCAACTGCCAAAGCTTTGCTAGCGGCTGACAAGCCTATGTTTGGAATTTGCTTAGGACATCAAATCTTAGGCTTATCAATGGGCGGTGACACTTTTAAGCTTAAATTTGGACATCGTGGACTCAATCAACCTGCTCAAAATCAAGCTGACAATGCCGATCGCCGTGTCGAAATTACTAGCCAAAATCATGGCTTTGCGCTCACAGGTGAATCCTTTGAGCAGTCGGCGGCAAAATTGACACATATCAATCTCAACGATCGCACTGTGGCAGGATTGGAACATAAAACTCTACCAATTTTCTCAGTGCAATATCATCCTGAAGCGAGTCCAGGTCCGCATGATGCTGACTATCTGTTCGAGCGTTTTGTGAATTCGATGCGTGAACATCAGAATACTAAACAGGTTGCGGCTTAAGCCCTCACTCCAGCCCCTCTCTCTTAAGGAGAGGGGCTAAGACTCTAAAACTAAACTTTCTATTACAACTATGCCAATTCCAGTACCCACACTTCCCGCTGATTCCGAAGGACTTTTAAAACTCTTACGCCATAAGGAGGGAACTTGGGTACAGTGGGGACAAGCTTGTCAAATGTTGCAAAAGATGGGAGAGAACTCTCTCGCAATTTTTGAAAATACTGGCTTTGAGCCAGTTCAGCAAAATCAGATTGTGGTTGCTTCGCAAGTTTACGCTAGTCTCAAAGCAGGTCATGCTGCGGATATTGTGATTGCACATTTTGAACAAAAGGGTAGTGATATTCTCAATGAGTTGCGCGTACTCAATCAATCGGAACGAGTGGATATGGCAACTTTCTCGCTCGAAAAAAATCTTGATGTGTTGGAAGCGAAGGATGTTGTTAGAGCAATTAAAGAAGCTTCTAATGTCGCGAATTTGCCTGAAGGCTTCACGCGTCATCCAGGCGATGCAGTGGTATTACAAGTGCTTAAAGCTTCGCAAGGTAAGTTAGACCCACAAGAACGAACTCGACTAATTGCCCGAGGTTTGCGCTTTGCTCATAGCGATCGCGCTAGAGCTGCGATCGAGCGCCTGCTCACCGATATGTCAACACCTGCAAAGAAGAAAGCGCCTAACTTGCCGAACTTCCGTTATGACTCTGAAGATAGTATTCCGCGTATCTTGCCTGTGGTTGGCACTTTGCCGATGTCTGTGGATACTTTTATCACCCATCCTGTTGTTGAGGAGTTAGCTCCGTTTGGGATTGTGCGAGCCTCGGTCGAATCTACATGGGCAACTCTCCCTGGTTGGTTTGTGGTGCATGAAGCAAAAGATGGAGTGGTGATTTTCTGTAATACAAATACTTTGCAAGCTGCGATCGCCCAAGGTGAAGTTCTCAGTTCGATTCGCGATCGCCCTGAAGATATATTGGTATTAGTTGATCGCTCTCAACGTGAATGGAATGAAAACAGCTATTTTGCGATCGCTGATGCTGATGGCAATATCAAGTTTGCATGGTTCGACTCGCAGCCAGAAGTAGAACTCTTAGGCAAAATCACCCTGACTTTGCGCCCCAAGCGTTTCTTTGACGAAGTCGCCTCCCAAGATCGCTGGCAGTTTGAGGAATAATACTCAGTGCTTTTGCATGAGTTGAAATGATACTTATACTTTCTTGAATTCACATTTGGTGAATCCGCAAATCTTTTGTAGATTATTTTGCGGTAATATACTATCAAAATATAATAGTTAATGAAAATTAAGTGAGTAAATACTCCCTTGAGAGGGTTTCTCAGCCCTCAAATTTTCTTATAAAACAGCCCAACTTTAATCTCTGAAATTAACCTCTGAAAAATATTAAGAAACGATTATGACCATCGCCCCTAGTAAGGTTTTACTCAAAGTTCCTGTTGACTCTAAAGCTCGCGTCAAAAAGTTTATGCAGAGTTTACAAGACAAGATTTGCCAAGGTCTTGAAGAGCTAGACGGCAAAGCAACGTTTAAGCAAGATCAGTGGGAACGTCCTGAAGGTGGCGGTGGGCGATCGCGTGTAATTACTGATGGGGATTATTTTGATAAAGGCGGCGTAAACTTTTCTGAGGTGTTTGGTTCTCAGTTGCCTCCAGCCATTTTGCGCCATCACCCAGAAGTCGCAGGCGAAACGTTTTATGCAACTGGGACTTCGATGGTTTTGCATCCCAAGAATCCTTACGCACCAACAGTTCATTTTAATTATCGCTATTTTGAAGCAGGTCCAATCTGGTGGTTTGGTGGCGGACTTGACCTCACTCCTTACTATGGCTTTGCCGAAGATGCAAAGCATCTGCACACCACACTTAAAGATGCTTGCGATCGCCATAATCCTCATTACTATCCTGTCTTTAAACAATGGTGTGATGATTATTTTTACCTCAAGCATCGCGGAGAAACTCGTGGTGTCGGTGGCATTTTCTTTGACTACCAAAATGGCGAAGATGGGCTTTACAAAAATAGTAATGACTCGACAACTGCTCAAGTCATGAGTGATGAGGTTGGTGATGTGCCTCGCACTTGGGAAGAGATTTTCGCTTTCGTCAATAGTTGCGGTAATTCTTTTCTGCCATCATATCTACCGATCGCTAATCGCCGCCGCGATATGGAATATGGCGATCGCGAAAAGCAATGGCAACTGTACCGCCGCGGACGCTATGTCGAATTTAACCTTGTCTACGATCGCGGTACTATCTTCGGTCTGCAAACCAATGGACGCACTGAGTCAATTTTGATGTCATTGCCTCCCCTCGTGCGTTGGGACTACGACTATCATCCTCAACCAAATACACCCGAATCCGAACTTTACGAAACTTTCTTGAAGCCTCAGGACTGGATCAACTGGCAAGCTTAATAAGTACAGCTTGCTGAGAGTTTGAGTAATTAGTACAGATAAACCTTTAAAAGCGCCGCTAAGCGGCGCTTTTAAAGGTTTATCTGGGTTTGTAATAAGCGCAAAGCGCTGTATTACAAACCTACATAGCAATATTTGTCTTAGTATGGCTTAGGCAAAAAACTTGGGAGACGAGATTAAGTGTTAGAAATCAATAACCTTAGTGTTAACTACGGCGGTATTCAGGCTTTAGAGGATATTAGTTTAAGGATTAACGAAGGCGAAATTGTGACTTTGATTGGGGCAAATGGCGCGGGTAAGACCACAACATTACGAGCTATTTCCCGACTTGTATCACCTAAATCAGGACAGATTATATACAACGGTAAAAATGTTACGAGTTTAAGACCAGATCAAATCGTCCAAGCGGGAATTGCTCATAGCCCAGAGGGACGAAGAGTATTAGCAAGACAAACTGTACTGGATAATTTGGAATTAGGAGCTTTTTTGCGAAGCGATCGCTGGGGGATAAAAGCGGATATCGAAAAGCAATTTCAGATTTTTCCGCGTCTTGGCGAACGCCGCGATCAATTGGCTGGAACACTCAGTGGTGGCGAACAGCAAATGCTTGCGATCGCGCGTGCGGTGATGAGTCGTCCTAAATTATTATTGCTTGATGAGCCAAGTTTAGGA
Source organism: Cyanobacteriota bacterium (assembly GCA_043743655.1). GTDB lineage: Bacteria > Cyanobacteriota > Cyanobacteriia > Pseudanabaenales > Pseudanabaenaceae > Pseudanabaena. Next base: position 5,647 of record JAYTWB010000094.1, read on the forward strand.
TTAGCGCCACAAATAGTGCGTGAGATTTTTAAAACGATAGATAACCTTAATCAATCAGGTGTGACGATTTTATTGGTTGAACAAAACGCCACTTTAGCTTTACAGTACGCCGATCGCGGTTATGTGATGGAGTCAGGTGTGATTACGATTGAGGGGCAAGCCTCGGAGTTATTAGCTGACGAAAGGTTGATTCGAGCTTATTTAGGTTAGAACTATAAGGAGGAATTTTGAGTAAAGCTTGAGATTTTCTCTCGATTTGCGTTGTAACTAACACTTTTAGCGCACAATTCTAACTAGATACCTAGCGCGTCATATTGTTTCGTATGCTTGAGACCCTCAATAAGTTGCCTCGTTGGTTTTCGCTCGGATTGACCTTTCCGTTGATTTTTCTTAACGGTTGGTTATTTCTACTGCTCAGTCGCGAGCTGCAACCATTAGTTAGCATTATTATTACTGCGACAGTTATTTCTTTCTTGTTGGATTATCCGATCCGCTTTCTGACAAAGTTAGGCGTAAAGCGAGGTATTTCCGCAGGCTTAGTAATTCTTATATTTTTCATGTTGTTGGGTACATTAGCGATTTTTCTTGTGCCGTTGATTTTGGCTCAAGCTAATGAACTAATCGTGCGGTTGCCTGAATGGATTAAGTCAGGTCAGCAACAACTGCAAACTCTCGAAACTTGGGCGATCGCCCAACAATTACCGATCGATATTAGTAGCACTTTTAATCAACTAATCGAAAAATTAACGGGTGCTTTGCGCTCAATTACCAGCCAGCTTTTTAACATTGTTTTTGGTGCGATCGGTAGTCTTGTAAATATCTTTTTGACATTGATATTCTCAATCTTTCTAGTCCTGCGTGGTCAATCTCTTTGGAGTGGATTGCTAAGTTGGCTACCACAGAAATGGAACGATCAAGTTCGCAATTTATTACCCCGCAACTTTGAGCGTTTTATTGTCGGACAAGTGACCTTAGCAACTATCCTCGGTGTGTCCCAAACT
>JAYTWB010000095.1:0-4703 GCA_043743655.1 Cyanobacteriota bacterium
CACCAGATTTACCTCTGGTAAAGTCATTGGATCACAACACAAACGATCTAAGCTCTCCATGAGATCAAAAAGCTGTACCGTATTCAATTTAATTTGCAACTTTTGAGGATTGCTAGCATCTGCTTGATTATTTGAGACTGAAAGCAAATGAAGATGTTTTGTTTCTAGTTCTAGACTTACCTGTTCCTCAGGAATTGTCAGCGTACTTTTGCTGGCTAACGCTTGGGCATAAGTCCCAACCACTTTAACCAAAGCATTGAGTAAATCTAGCCCACCAACAATTGGCTCAGAATGATGATTAAACCGACAGTTAAATCCACTCAAAATCGAAAGTACGTCGCCGCCAGTAGTAATGCCATCAATCAGCAAAGTGCAACTTGGCAAGCTATAGATACGTTGTGTCATTAGGCGATCGCTCCATCAAACAAACTATTCCAAAGCCGAAACTCTCCTGCTGCACCGCTAGATAGCAATAGTCGTGTCAACAGATACAAAGCTAATTCACGCATCTCATTATCACTAATTGGTGCGGGCGATCGCATTCTGCCAATATACAAAGACTTAAAGCGAGCAATATAATTTTCTAAAAAAGCTTGATTTTGCTGCAACCCTAACGCCTCAATCTTGCCCTCAAGCATTTGTTGATGCGTACTAATCAGCATTCGCAAACCCGTATCTAACTGAGCTGCCAGAGTATAGACAATCTTGACCAAAGCTTTTAGTTCGTCCCAGCTTAGACTAGCGCGTTGATAGTTGCGTCTCAGGGGGTTAGTATTACGCAGTCGCCAAAAAACTACCCGACTAGGAATTATCTTTTCTAAATTTAGCTGCCCGATCAAGACAAGCATCACCTCAACTGCTTCTAAGTCTAGCGCCTCGATCGCCAGAAGCAGATGATCAATATCCATCCTGACACTGCGGGGACAACCCCTAACAAAGTCTTTAGGAACGTGTAAATCAAGGTTGGTCGGAGCAGAAATATTTAACTGCATAATTAGCAGTGAGGTTGAACCTAATAGCGTTTACCCATTTGCCTCATTTGCAAGGCAGTCAGCTACAAGCGGCTTGTCTAAGATAAATATTCTTAGAGCAACAAAGCCCGTAGCTGAGCATCAAACTTAAGCTTGGCGTGAGTAGTACTCAATAACCAGCAGTTCGTTCACCTGCAATGCTACCCATTCGCGTTCAATAACGCCATTGACCTTGCCAGTCATCTTTGCCTTATCAAATTCTAAGTGGCTAGGAACATTTGACAAGCCCGGAAATTCGAGGTTGCGCTCGACAATTTTACGAGATTTTTCGTTGTCTTTAACGGTAATTACTTCACCTGGACGGCAACCATAACTAGGAATAGTTACGCTCTTACCATTGATGTTGATATGTCCGTGGTTTACCAGCTGACGTGCCGCAGGAATAGTCGGTGCAAATCCCATACGGAAGACGGTATTGTCTAGACGCATTTCTAGTAATTGCAGTAATACAAGTCCTGTTGAACCTTTAACTCGTCTAGCTCGGCGTACACAACGCAGCATTTGAGTCTCAGTTAGACCATAGTTAAAGCGTAGCTTTTGCTTTTCTTCAAGACGAACAGCGTATTCAGAGCGCTTCTTACGATCTTGACCATGCATTCCAGGTGGATATGCGTGCTTAGGTTGTTTGCGACTTAGACCGGGAAGCTCTCCGAGTCTTCTGACGATTCTGAGGCGCGGACCTCTATAACGAGACATAACTCCTTCCTTGTTACTGTTGAAAACTTGACAGCCTATCTAGTATATGACAAGTTTGCTCAAATACCATACAAAATTATGGCTTTACAAAATTGTGTCGGTTTGTCAATGTCAATCATTGAAATGATTTTAGGTTTAGATATTAAAGTGTCGAGAGCCACAGACATTTGCGTTCTTTTAGATTTCTAGTTTGCTTCGCTAGAGTCTAGGTGATATTGTGTAAATATCCGATCAGTAAGTAGTAAACGAGAGGGATTTGTTTGACTCAGTCAATTAATTTACCCAAGATAGACGACTTTTTGCAGGAGCTTGCAACGATTCAGCAGCAAGGCTCAAAGCGAATCGCGTTTTTAGGTTCCCGCCATGTACCATTGACCCACCAACTGCTGATCGAACTGCTCAGCTATGCCTTGGCTTTGTCTGGGAATAGTATTATCACGTCTGGGGCAACAGGTACAAATTTTGCGGCAATCCGTGGTGCATTGCGAGCTGACCCCAATTTACTGACCGTGATCTTACCGCAGAGTCTAGATAGACAGCCTTATGAGTCTCGCGATCAATTAGAAAATGTGATTCATTTAATCGAGCATGGTGAGAATGATAATTTATCTTTGCCAGAGGCAAGTCGTTTGTGCAATCAAGAGATCATTTCTAAGTGTCAGCAACTGATCTGCTTTGCATTTCATGGAAGTGAGACTTTGTTGCAAACTTGCAGCGATGCCGAAGAGCAACGCAAGGTTGTAACGCTCTTTTATTTTGACTAAAGTTAATATGTTGTTTCCGCGTCTTTGACGGGTAAACAACTAGGTTAAATTGAATTTTTGAGAAGCAAAAAATCATGAGTAAGACGATCAAAGGCAAAGTGTTTGTCTTGGATGACAATATTGACACTGACCAAATTATTCCTGCGGAATATTTGACGCTTGTGCCGTCAAAACCTGATGAGTATGAGAAGCTGGGTAGCTATGCGATGATCGGGTTGCCCGATCGCTACGATCGCTTTATCGCTGATGGCGAAAACAAGACTGTCTATTCGATAATGGTTGCGGGTGAAAATTTTGGTTGCGGTTCTTCGCGAGAACATGCGCCGATCGCTCTTGGTGCAGCAGGGCTTGAAGCGGTAGTTGCTCAGTCCTATGCGCGGATTTTCTTCCGTAACTGCACAGCGACAGGTGAGTTATATCCTTGGGAATCAGTTGATCGATTGATTGATCGATTTAAGACTGGCGAAGAGGCGACAATTGATTTTGATAATAATCTGATCATCAATGAAAGTACAGGGGAAACTTTTGCGCTGAAGTCTCTTGGTGATGTCCGCCCTGTAATTGATGCAGGTGGTTTGTTTGATTATGCGCGGCAGACGGGCATGATTCCGACTCTTGTATAAGCGCTATGTCCTATCACATTCGCATTCGCGATCGCCAAAACGATAAGGTTTATGAAGCTGATATTGAAGGCGATCGCTATATTCTTGAATCTCTAGAACAGCAAGGAATCGATTTGCCTTTTGCTTGTCGTAACGGTGCTTGTACGGCTTGTGCGATGCGAGTCAAGTCTGGCAAAATCGAACAACATGAGGCGATCGGTTTATCAACAGCTTTGCAAGAAGAAGGCTATGCGCTGATTTGTTCGGGATATGCGATGTCAGATTTAGATATCGAAACTCAAGATGAAGATGAAGTTTATCAAATCCAGTTCGGGCAGTTTTTTGCAAAACGCAAGCGGCATTGGTTTCAGTTAGGTTTATTTCTTGATTTTGATCATGATTAAGTCCAAATTTTCAACACGTTCGTTGATTCTGGTCGCGATCTTGGTCGTATTTTTGACAATGGCAAATATTGCGATCGCTTTTACGAAGCCAAAGGAGCAGGTTAACGGTGAACTATGGATTATAAATCGTGTTGTCAGTGGTCAAACTGTTGAAGCTTCGGTTGTGAACAATCCAAATATGACTGTGCAGAGAGTGCGTTTGCTAGGACTGAGTGCGCCACTCAAAGAGCAATCTCCTTGGGGCGATCGCGCTCGTCAGCGTCTGTCTGATTTGATCAAAGAGCAGAAGGTAATTCTAGAGTTTGATGTGAAGCAAAAGGATAATTCTGATCGCTTGCTTGCCTATATTTGGAAAGATAATTTATTAGTTAATCAATATCTGGTGTCAGAAGGGCTTGCGATCGCTGATCCATATTCACCCAATAGTAAATATGACGCAAATATTAGCCGCGCCCAGTCAAAAGCGAGATTGCAAGAGCTAGGAATTTGGGACACTCAAAATCCATTACGGCTCAGCCCTAGAGATTTTCGCCGCCAGTTAGGTAACTAATCATGCAGACCGCAGGTTTGATTGTGATTTTAGGGGCAACTGCCACAGGCAAAACCAGTTTAGCGATCGCACTCGCAAAGCACCTAAATGCACCAATTTTGAGTGCCGATTCGCGTCAAGTTTATCGCCATTTTGATATTGGCACGGCAAAACCAACTTTAGATGAACGTCAGGAAGTTTCTCATTATTTGATTGATATTGCTGAGCCTGAAACAACTTTAACCCTTGCCGATTATCAAGATCAGGCAAAAGATTTAATTTCTAAGTTTCATGCTGAAGGAGTTACACCGATCCTAGTCGGTGGTTCGGGCTTGTATATTAAAGCGATCGTCTCAGGATTAAAAATTCCTAGAGTCGCGCCTCAGCCTGAACTGCGATCGCAGCTTCAGGAATTAGGACAAAATTATTGCTATCAAGTTTTGCAGCAAGTCGATCCTGTCGGGGCGCTCAAAATTCATGCTAATGATCAAATTAGGACTTTGCGATCGCTAGAGGTTTTTTATGTGACGGGGCAACCGCTCTCCTCGCAGCAGGGCGAGCAACCGCCTAATTATCCAATTGTGCAGATAGGTTTAGACTGCGATGATCTGGATGCTTATCGAAAATTGGTTAGCGATCGCACCGAGCAGATGTTAGAAGATGGCTGGCTTGATGAG
>JAYTWB010000096.1:0-5381 GCA_043743655.1 Cyanobacteriota bacterium
GGCGATCTCTATCTGAGCTTACCGAATGGGTGGTATCACAAGGGCAGCCAAGCTATCGCGGTAAGCAACTCCATGAATGGCTCTATACGCGCGGGGCGCGGAGTTTAGAAGATATTACGGTTTTCCCAAAAATATGGCGCGAAGAATTTGCACTTAACCCCACAGTCGAGATCGGGCGATCGCAGATCGATGTCCACAAGCAAACTCGCGATGGCACTGAGAAATTTTTATTAAAGCTAGAAGATGGCGAAATCGTAGAAACTGTGGGCATTCCTACCAGCAAGCGCTTGACAGTCTGCGTCTCCACTCAAGTTGGTTGCCCAATGGCTTGCGATTTTTGTGCCACAGGCAAAGGCGGATTTCGGCGAAACTTGGCAAAGCACGAAATTATCGATCAAGTGCTAACTGTCCAAGAAGTAATGCAACAGCGGGTCAGCCACATCGTATTTATGGGTATGGGTGAGCCATTACTCAACTACGAAAATCTGATCGGGGCGATCACCGTCATTAACAAAGATATCGGCATCGGTCAGCGCAACATCACCGTCTCCACGGTCGGCATTCCCAATCAAATTCCTCGACTAGCCGAAGAACATCTCCAAGTTACACTCGCAGTCAGCTTGCACGCTCCGACTCAAGAAGTTCGCGCTCAAGTAATTCCCTCTGCCGATCGATATCCACTTATTGCGCTAATGGATGATTGCCGCGAGTATGTGGAACTCACAGGTCGGAGGATTAGTTTTGAATATACGATGTTAGCGGGTGTGAATGACTCAGCCGAACAAGCAAAAGAGCTTGCTCATTTGATTCGCGGCTTCCAAAGTCACGTTAATCTCATTCCTTACAATACGGTCAGTGATGCTGATTATAAACGTCCGAGTGAGAGAGCAATTCACACTTTTGTGCAAGTCCTAGAAGACTGCAAAGTTGCAGTGAGTGTACGGCGGACAAGAGGTCTAGAGGCAGAGGCAGCTTGTGGACAGTTAAGAGGTCAGCATCAAAAGGCTTTAGTCAAATAAGATTTAGTCAAATAAGAAAAGTGGGTAAGAAAAGTGTAAATATTCGCTTTTCTTATCGAAAAATTATTAACAAATTAAGGATTACTCATGCTAGAAGCGATCGCTATCAAAAAAAAGCATACAGAGTCGCATTGAAGTAGAAACTAATTCTCAGCCATAATTTCAACTTTATTGATCTCAGCAGAAATTATAGGAACAGGCAAAACTAGGCGATCGCTACACATTGACCGCAGCTTATCGACAAACATAGAGGACTCCGCAAGAAGAGTCATGTTTGCATAGGCAGATCGATATGTTTCTGAATAATTGGCTTTAAAATCTGCGGGATAGTTTTTTGTGGACTTAGTTGTACCCAGAGCCGCACGACTGGGATATTTTTGAGGATTTGGCTGTGAGTCTTGAAGATTTTTAACGGCTCCAAGCATTGAGCGATGAGGAAATGGAAGAGAAGAAGTGGGACTATGCGAGTTTGTGGTTTGTGAACGAGTGGTTTGTGAGTTTCTGGATGGAACAATTTCCGTTATGGAAGACTCACGAATAGAAGTGCGAGGAGGCGTATAAAAAATTCGATCTTCATAGATTACGGCAACATCGCCACAGATCAAACGCTCAAATTCATGATTGTATCGACAATTTGGTTCGCCCTTGCGCTCCCACAATTGTAAAATCTGACTAACTGAAACTGCTTTATATCGTCCTTGAAACAGCGATTCAATTACAGCTTGGCGCACCCATTCAGGCTTAAACTTGCCCCATGCGCGAGTCAAGTCAGCAATGGTATAACCACCAAGATCAAAACTGTAATGTTGCAAAAGGGCGATCGCAATTTCCATTAGCGCGATGTTATTTCAAATTTTGTATCATAATTTTACATTAAATCTGCTCTGAAAACCAGATCGCCGCTTCAGTATTAGTTTTTGTGACTAGCGTCTCCAGAGTTTGTTCTAGCAAAGCGATCGCTAAATTCGGTAATACTTGAGAAACCTCGCACTCCTTATAAGCACCATCTTCATCCAATCGAAATGCAAATATTCGATAGGCTCTCACATCAATTACCCAATATTCAGAAATTCTTAGTTCTGCATACATTCTTTTCTTTGCGTCCAAGTCGATCGCCAAAGTAGTATCAGAAATTTCACCAACAAGATCAGGAGATCGGCACTTATCCAAATCTATAAAACGGGGTTGTCCAATTTTCCAAGTTGGAGCATCGTCACCAATGTATAAAACAATATCAGGAGCCACAGCCCGCTTTCCTTTTTTCTCCATCTGGCAACCCCCAAATGTACTTAATTTGATGTCAGGAAACTTTGCCGCCCAAAAAGCAAGAATCATCGCAAACAAATCACCAAATCTAGAGTGATTAATTCCTTCTGCGCCCATTTCTACCCACAAGTGTTGGTGATCAAAAAATAACTTATAGCGATCGCTATCATCATCTCGCAGAGCCACATAATCGTCCCAAGTCGCTTTTTGCCATACTTGCTGCTGAGGTTTTATCGCCACAATCATTATTCAGCCCTCACTATGGATAAAAAATTATAACAAAATCCCAAAAACATATCCAAAAAACAGAGAGGCGCAAAGTGCCTCTCTGTTTTTTGGGTCTAATTAAAAACGGACTAGTCATCCTTGACTAGTCCGTTAATTTGCATAGTTAACTCGCAAGATAAGACACCCTAATGCACAAGGAGTTTGACGTTAGCATTGCTGAGACCAGGACGCTTCACTTCAGTCAGAGCCTTATTGACAGCATACTTTTGGTTGATCGAGTTGATCAACTCAGTCTGATTGTGCTTTTTGGCGACACCCCAAAGATCAGCAATCAGATCAAAAGAACCGTCAGCATTGCGAGACCAGCCTAGATCGTAGTCACCTTCAAGAGTTGCCACAATGTCAGCGCGGATGCGTTGGCTGTTATAGCCCCGAACATCAGCTTCAGTGTTGACACTAATACCTAGATCGCGCAAGGACGACTTGAGGACTTCGGCATCAGTAACTTTTGTGCGAAGTGTGCTGAAATGAGACATAATGGTTCTGCTCCTGTAAACAATTGTGAACTCAGTTGTTAACTCGAACGTGGGACATAAGAGTACTGGTGGTTCTTACTCCTATGTTAGCTGCTAGCCTAAAATGCCTTTACAATCAGACACATTTTAGAATCTAGCCTTACCTCTGCTGCCTGCAAAAACAGCAGAATAAGCTTTTCAAAACTCCATCCGCTGATACTCAGCGACCGAAGTTGCGGCGGGTCTAGCCCGCATCCTTGCCCAGTCACGCAAAGCAGCAACCTGCTCCGTCATTGTGCGTGAGAGGGGAGTTGTCGATTTCACAGCCGAAATAATATCTAGCTGTGTAAACTCCCGTTCTTGAGCAAAAGCCTCATACATGGCAGCGATTACTGCCTGTTCGATTTCCGCCCCCGAAAAACCATCGCTTACTTTCGATAGTTGTTCCAAATCAAATCTATCTAAATCTGGACGACGCTTCCGCAGATGGATGCCAAATATGTCTCTGCGTTCTTCGCCATTTGGTAAGTCAACGAAAAAAAGCTCGTCAAAACGTCCCTTGCGTAAAAACTCCCCTGGCAGCTTCTCGATACGGTTAGCAGTTGCCATCACAAATACAGGTGACTTCTTCTCCTGCATCCATGTTAGAAATGTGCCGAATATCCGTGATGATGTTCCACCATCAGAATCCGCAGAACCTGCTCCACCTGCAAAAGCTTTGTCAAGTTCATCGATAAACAAGATCATCGGTGAAATTGATTCAGCTACTTTGAGAGCATTTCGCAAATTTGCTTCTGATTTACCCACGGTTGAGCCATCGTAGACGCGCCCCATATCTAGACGAATCAATGGCAATGACCAAAGACGAGCAGTTGTCTTAGCAATTAGAGACTTTCCGCACCCTGGAACACCGAGTATCAGCATTCCCTTTGGTTGAGGTAATCCGTAATTTCTGGCTTTTTGACTAAAAGCATTCGATCGCTGTTGCAACCAATGTTTTAGTTCTTCAAGTCCCCCAACATCATCTATGTCCTCGTCCTCCTCCATATATTCGAGGATGCCATTGCGGCGAATTAGTTGTTGCTTTTCTGAAAGCACAATATCAACTTCTTCTTCCGTCAACTTTCCATTAGTGACTTGAGCTTTGCGGTAGACCTTTTCAGCCTCATCTTGGGTCAATCCCAGAGTTGCTCTGACTAGCTTCTCGCGAGTCTCAGCCGACACTTTCCTAGTACGAACCTGTCCGAGCTGTTGATCAAGAACTTCTTCGATCGCCTTAATATCTGGCAAAGGAAAATCAAGAACAACAATTTCTTTCTCTAACTCAACAGGTATCACTTGAATCGGTGACATCAAAATAATCGTTTTCTGAGTACCTTTGAAATTAGCCACTGCATCGCGAAGACAACGAACAATCACAGGATGATCGAAAAATGGATGTGCATCCTTAAAGATATAAATGGCAGGGTCTTTTTGCTCAGCGCGAGTAATCCACTTCAAAGCCGCTTCGGCTGATTCAGTGTTATGTTGGACGGCTCCCGATGTTTGACCATACTCAACGATTCCATGTGTCACTGTCCATGTATACATCCGCCGTATTGGTTTGACCTGAGAGATAGTAGCGATCGCCCTTTCTGCTCTTTCTTCCTCGGGTGTATTGAGGTAGATCAAGGGATATTGGGCTTGAATTAAAATGCTAAGTTGTTCTTGCATATGCTTAATACAGAGGTTTTAGCCTCTATCCTCACCTTGTCTACAGAAAAATGTGTCTACAGAAAAATGTCTAGGAATGTCTGAAAGATTAACTAACTGATGCTAGCTCTTCGTCTGGACTGTCAGCTTTGACAACAGTTACGGGTAGAGTTTGAGAACGGCAGCTACCGATCGCTAACAGTTCACCATCGCGGATCACAACCGTTTGAGCGCAACTGGGACAGCTATAAGTTTGATGAGTATGTCCTACACCTGCGGACTCGACAACATCAGGGTGTGCTAGAAAGAAGCTGATAGCTCTATCTGCTAAGTCTGACATAGAGTCACCATCAATAGCAGAGCGAATCTTGAGCTGTTGATGTAAGTGTTGAGGAAGATGGAAAGTTACCTTTTGCTTGTCTTGCATATTGGTTAAAAACAGTGAATACCCGGGTATTAGATTAAAGTACAAGCAATATTTATTGCTGTCAAGACGTTATGCCATCATGACAGCAATAACTTAATATTTTGTTACATTAAAATCAGAAGTGTTCCTAAGTAGCTAGGCGCAATTAAATATAAAACCCCAAAAGCTGTGGCGCATGCGCCACAGCTTTTAGATCTGTTTTTTTAATTATGCCTAGCTACTTAGGAACAAAAC
>JAYTWB010000097.1:0-4342 GCA_043743655.1 Cyanobacteriota bacterium
GATAATTTGAGCTTCTTCTATACCCAATCTCTCACAGAGAATATCTTCATCCCGTTCACCGTTGAAGATTTGCCGAATCGCGGCGATGAGATTTTGCCATTCTGGAGGTGCTGATTGCAATTTAGCTTCTAATTGCTGCCTGACCTCGGCATCGTCAATCGCTGTCACTACAGTCCTAATCAGTGGTGCGTGTTGGCGTAGCTCGTACTCAGTACCAGCAAAGTTGGCGCGGGCGGCGCGAGACTCGCGGCGATAGTCCTTAGCTTTAGCTGCATCGCCTTGCTTGTCGCTAATCTCTGCCAAAAGTCCGTAAGTTAGCCAAATCTCAACCGCCGCAGGATCGAAGGTTTTCTTAATAGCTAAGGACTCTTCGGCTAACTGTTGGACTTCGTTGAGGCGCTTTGGAAGTTGTTGGAGGATAGTGGCAAGATTACTGAGATGTTTAGATAACTGTATACGATCGCCAGTTTTTCGATCTGCCTCGATCACCTTGAGATACCATTCTTCAGACTCTTCCAGTCGTCCCAGATATTGACATATGATCGCCAACTGACTCCAAGTTGTTACTGCACCATTCGAGCCACCAATTAAGCCTTGCGATTCCTTAATTTGGGCAGACTGGCGGTAGGCTTGTTCTGCATCTTCCCATTGGTGCAATAATTCAAAGATTCTTCCCAACTGATGCAATGAGATCGCTTCTAATTCGGGTTCATTAATTTGCTGAGAGATTTTTAGCGTTATCTTATAGCGTTGGGTGGCTTCTGGAAGATTCTTCTGTATCAATGCCAAAGCTCCCAGTTGTCCTTGTGCAATTGCTGTATGTCGGATGTCTTCGAGTTCTTGAGAAATCGCTAACGATACCTCGTATGACTCACGGGCGCTACTATAATCTCCTATATCTCTTAATACATCTCCCAAATCTGTCTGTAAGCAGCTTATTTGCCGCTTCACGCCATTAGTTTGTTTTAGCATTGTACTTCCTCTAATGCAAGCCTATAAATTGTCACTGCCCGTTCTATCTGTCCCAATGACCGATAGCACCGTCCGAGTTGAAGTAGCATACTACAGCGCTCAAAGCTAGGATTTGCGCCCAAGACTGCCAAAATCTCCTGAAATACCACCTCAGCTTCGGTATAGTGTCCTGCTTTCTTTAACTGATTACCATAGTTGCTCCGCGTTATATACCAAGTCTGGGAACCAACCTCAGCGTTGATATGCTGAGCCCTTTCTGTCAAGTCTTTCCGATCTTGGTTCAGCCCGAAGTATTCAAGAAAATTGTTAACAATATCCACAAAATCTGCTGCAAAGTCTTCTCCTGCGGCGATGCTGCCGCGCAATGCATAGAGCAGATTTGGCAATTCTCGTTGGGCGATCCCTCTCGCAAGAAAGGGATTTTTATTATCCTCAAAATGCAAATAAAGCGATAGTTGGTAATAGCTCTGGTGATGGCGGCTGAGGAGTTGCTGTTGTTCGGGTTCCGTCAGCCGTGACCACATCGCAGAGGCAAGAGTGGGATGAAACTTGAGAAAAATTCGACCATTTTCCAAAGCTTCAGCACGAATTAATCCCGTTGCCTCTAGCTCTATCCTCAGTTTGCGCCATGTCTCCTCATCCATCCCTTCCGCTAGTTCTGTTTGCGGCTTATTAGCAAGCATTGCTTCGAGTCCGCTAGATTGTTCTCTCGCCATTTGCAAAAGTTGCTGAACCAATTCTTCAGGCAAGGGGGGTAATTCTATTTCATCAGGAATATTTTGTCCCTGTACTTGCATCACTAAACGAAAAATTGCATTAGTATCCTCATTTCGCATTGCTATTAGTAATTTCCGAGCCTGTGCAACTTCAGAATCATCATCAATCTGCCCTAATCCCGTCACCTGTAACAGTATATCTTCCATCGCCCCACCCTGAAAAACACCCAAACGTGGCAACCATTTTTTTACTTCAGGATCAAGCCGACTCACCGATAGATTTAACGAAGCAAGTAACGGATTATCAGGAGATTGAACCATTAACTCCTCTATCTCCTTACGCACATCTAAAACTTGCCGATTCTTCAACTGTACTGATAACAAACTGATCGCTAAAGGCAACCGTTGCACAATCTCAAACAACGCCAATAAATCCTCACGAAACGGTAAATCCAAACGTGGCGTAGGAGGCAATTTCAACAGGCTTTGAAAATAGTTCACTGCATCATCAGGCTGTAAACCATCCAATTGCAAAAAGATGTGTTTATGCGGAAGCCAAGGTTTTTCTCTTCTGGCGTTAGGAGCTTTGACTTGGTAATCAGGATGGCGTAAATCAGGTGCGCGTGTGGTTAGCAATAAACGAGTTTCGCCTACTTCAGATCATTCCCTAGCTGTATCTAGTAAGCTTTTTAACTGTTCCGTATTCAATGACTCCAAATTATCTAAGATCACTAAAACCGACTGGGATACTAGTGCCTTTGTCACTGCCACCGCATCGATCAGATTGGTTTCTAATGCTGAGGCCAAAACGCTCACCGCATAACCCACAGGATCAACACCCTGAAAGTCCGCAAAACTGATAAAACAGACCCGCGCAAACATTCCCGTCCGCAACAGCCATCGCCCCGCCTCTTGAGCCAGATAGGTTTTACCCATCCCACCAAAGCCTGAAATCGTTACTCTTCTTGCATCCTGCACATACGCTCTTTCAATCTGCCATAATTCCCAACTTCTACCCCAAAAGCTTGATTGCTGAACTTCGGAACTATCATCCCTAGCCCCTTGAGACTGAGGTTTAAACAAAGCTCGATCGCTTCCCACCTGATACAACGCAGGTAAAAACCAATCTTGTAAACACAAAGTAACCCGATCGCGTCCGCGCTGGCGATCGCCTCGTTCACGATGTTTATACAAAGAGCGCCGCGCATTTTCCAACGCTTCACCAAATCTTTGCCCCTGCGTCAGATGCTCATAAAATGCGCCAAACATCTGCTCCGTTGTTGATGTTAGTACTGAATATTGCATTGCCAAAACTGTCGGAATCCCTGCATGGGTCAGCCCTGCTGCCACACTTCCGATTGCTTCTTCACCCGCTACTGCCGCCGTCTGGCAAGCTGAAAGCAACACTGCACTGATGCCAGCCTGATGCCAGCTTGCCCCAACTTGTGTTGCTGAAATGCGATCGCCATGACCACCAATATCCTCAAACAACAGATAACCAATGTTTTTATTGACATCAAATACCCCATGCCCATCAAAATGCACAATGTCTATAGATGGCGAACTTTTATCTGCTAAACGTTCTACCAATTTATCGAGAGTAGCAGGGCGCAAAAACTCTACATCAATTAATCCTTGTGCATTTTTAGCGATCGCATCAAGGGTTGCCAAGGCATCTTTACGCGGATCGAGAAAGCCTACACCTATGGGGCGGCTAATCACAAACAATAAGCGCAGCCGATTCTTGGGAGGGGCAATATTTTGGTTAGCTTTCTCTTGATTAGTTTCTGACTCATTTGTTAGCTGCGAAAAACTACGCCTAATCGAAATGGGATTTTTTCCATGCGATAAATAAGTTCCTTCAGAATCGTGCAACAATTCCCAAGGTAAAGACAAAATAAGCGGATGGCTTGCCGAAATTGTCAAGATCTTATCTAGTTCATCACTATTCTGAAAATCATTAAATATTTCCTTCTCATCACCACTAATAAAAATCGCCTCAAACAATGCTGCCCCCCACAAAGGCAATTTAGCCTCGGTTCTTTCAGCACTACGATCGTCAACATCCATCATGTACAGTGATGTATATTTCTCTAAATAATCACGGATTTCTGTGCGATCGCTATCATTCACAGGTGCTAAAAATTCCAGTGCATCTGTCTCGCGATCATCGAATTTGATGACAAAGCGATCGCAACTCGTAAACCGTACATTTAGATCAATCATTAATACAACCTCGTTTTTAGTAGCGATCGCCATGAATGATTAATAACAAACAACCTGTAGGGGTTTAGCATTTGTGCCAATACTTCTATATTTTCCACCATAATCTCAAAATGCAAATGCTAAACCCTTTTCGCATTCACCAATAGATTGTTACTGTGGTTTAAAGTGAATGATTGAGGTTTAGGGCAAAGCATTCCCAAATCAAAATAGTCTAGAAATATAAAAATTTCTGCGGGAATGCTTTGCCCCTACAAAATTTTACGCAATTTTGATTTTACGAATTTTCTTTGCGATCGCCATATTCATCACAAAATGCCTTCACGCCAATATGCAACACAATCACTGTTACCGCCACGATCACCGTTGGCAAAACATTGCCTGATAAACCTAGCCCAGCCAAAATTCCTTTAAAAGTGGAAATCGTCTCC